>JAGRHB010000009.1 GCA_020445245.1 Gammaproteobacteria bacterium | reverse complement strand
TACTGGTCGTTGAAGACGAATCTGCTGTGCGGGAACTCCTCGCAGCCACATTGGCCGGGGCCGGATACGACGTCCTCGAGGCGGCAAGCGGGAGCGAGGCGCAGCAATTGGTCGGTGACGAGAATCCATCACTGATTCTGCTGGACTGGATGCTGCCGGGCATGAGCGGCCTCGAGTTCGCGAAATGGTTGAAGCGCGACGATCGCCTGTGCGACATCCCGTTGATCATGTTGACCGCGCGCGACGAGGAAAACTATAAGGTGCAGGGCCTGGAGGCCGGTGTCGACGACTATGTGACCAAGCCGTTTTCGACCCGCGAACTGCTGGCACGGATCAAGGCGGTGCTGCGCCGTGCAGGCAGTGACAGCAGTGAGCTGATTCGTGTCGATGGCCGACTGGAGATGGACTTGATCCAGCACAGGGTCCTGGCCGACGATCAGCCGGTCGCCGTGGGCCCGACCGAGTTCAAGTTGTTGCATTTCTTTCTCACCCACCAGGAACGGGTCTATTCACGCGCCCAGCTTCTCGATCTGGTATGGGGCCGGAACGTCTATATCGAGGAGCGTACAGTGGACGTACACATTCGCCGCCTGCGCAAAGCGCTGGAACCACACGGATTGGAGGACATGGTGCAGACAGTGAGGGGCGTGGGCTATCGCTTTTCCGTGAGGCCGGTTTGAACGCGAGGTCGAGTTGGGTACAGGAATTCTGGCGCATCGCAGTCGTTGTACTCCTGGCCTGGGTGATCGGAGCGATATTCGATCAGGTCGGACTTCTGCTTCTGCTCGCACTTTTCGGCTACACCTTCCGCAATCTGTTCAATCTGCAACGCCTGGCAAATTGGCTCGGTGATCCGCAAACCGCCGATATACCGATCCATTTTGGGCTTTGGGGGGACATCTACTCCCGGGTTGCCCGGGTTTCCGCGCGTCAGGCGCAGCGTGAAAAACGCCTGAAATCGTTGCTGAACGAGTATGCCTCTTCGACCTCGGCTTTGCCGGATGCCGCTGTGGCGCTGGACGCGAGCGGTCGAATACGCTGGTTCAACGATGCCGCAAGTCGGCTACTGGCGTTGCAACCTGCCAAGGATATCGGGCAACCGCTGTTGAATCTGTTCCGCGACCCGGAGCTCTCGGCGCTGCTGGGCAGCAGGGACTATGCGCGTTCGGTCAAGGTGTCTGCGCCAGGTCAGCGGAATCGCAAGCTGGAAGTCAGGATTGCACCCTATGGTGAAGAGCAGACCCTGCTGCTGGCGCAGGACATCACCGACCGGTTGCGTCAGGAACGGGTGCGCAAGGATTTCGTTGCCAATGTCTCGCACGAATTGCGGACTCCCCTGACCGTGTTGAGCGGCTTCGTGGAGAACCTGCAGAACGACGAGTCCCTGCGCGATCCCCGGCTGGTCCGCCCACTCGATGTCATGGCCCAGCAGGCGGCGAGGATGCGCCAGATTGTCGAAGACCTGCTGTTGCTGGCACGACTGGAAGGGGATTCCGCGCCCAGCCAACCGGAAGACGTCGACATGGCCGCACTGCTTCGCAGCGTGGCAGACGATTGCCGATCCCTGTCCAGCGATGGGCCGCAGGTAGATTGTGAAATCAGGTCGCAGCGTCGATTACTGGGCGATCACAAACAGCTGCGAAGCGCGGTCACCAACCTCGTCGTCAATGCGGTGAACCATACACCGCCGAACGGCGGCATTACTCTGCTATGGGACGATGAGGGCAGCGACTCGGTGCTCGAGGTTGCCGATACCGGAGAGGGTATCGCGGCAGAGCATATTCCCAGACTCACCGAACGTTTCTACCGTGTCGATGCCGGCCGCTCGAGGGAGCGTGGCGGCACCGGGCTCGGGCTTGCGATCGTGAAACACGTGTTGAGCCGGCATGATGCGCAACTGGATATACAAAGCCGCCTGGGCCATGGCAGCCGGTTCATCTGCCGCTTTCCTTCGTCCCGACTCATCGGCTGATAGAATCGCCGGGCCGGAGATTGCTGTGAAACGCGCGATACCTGCCGCTAAACTCCGCAGACAACGATCCACGAGGATGTAATGGATACCTCAGACCTCAAACATCATTATTCCCATAAGTTCAATACCGAACTCGAAGAGATCCGTTCACGCGTGCTGGAGATGGGGGGGCTCGTCGAGCGGCAACTCGAAATGGCGATCACGGCCCTCAACAGCGGCGAGTCGGCCACCGCCGAATCGGTAGTCTCGAACGACTACAAGGTCAATGCCTGCGACGTCGATATCGATGAACGCTGTACGAAGATATTGGCGTTGCGCCAACCTACTGCCAGCGACCTGCGTCTGGTGCTCGCGGTGATCAAGACCACGGCCGATCTCGAACGTATCGGCGATGAGGCAAAGCGTGTTGCACGCATGGCGATCCGCGCTGCCGGCGGCGATCATGGACGCAATCTGTTCGGGCAGATCGCGCATCTCGGGACACAGGTTCAACAGATGCTGCATGGTGCGTTGGATACCTTCGCAAGGATGGACGTGGATGCGGCGATCCGGGTTGCGCATGAAGACGTCAATATCGATCGCGAGTACGAGAGCATCATGCGTCAGAGCATGACCTACATGATGGAAGATCCACGTTCGATCCCCAGTGTGCTTGACCTGATTTGGGCGGCACGGGCACTTGAACGGATCGGCGACCGCTGCTGCAATATCTCCGAATACGTCATCTATTTCGTCAAGGGGAAAGACGTGCGACATACCAGCCTCGATCAGATCAAGAAGGAGTTTGGGGCCTAGTGCAGGGTGTTCCTGTTCCAAAGCACCGAGACGGATTCGCATGATCAAGGCACTCGCGGTTTCCAGCATGAGACTCGCGCGTCATCACACGCTGATATTTCACCGGGTGCTGAACGAACAAGATCCCATGAGCCCGGACGAGCCGACAGCCGATTGGTTCCGCATCCTCGTGAAGTGGCTGGCCGGCAGTTTTGAGGTGATCAGTCTCGACGAGGCGGTAACGCGTGCCGTGAATCATCGTCAGCACGGACCAACGGTAAGCATCACGTTTGATGACGGGTACGCAGACAATTTCCTGGTAGCGCTGCCGATTCTGGAAGAATTCGCTGTACCTGCGACTTTTTTTGTCGCAAGCAGCTTTATCGACGGCGGCCGGATGTGGAACGACTCCATTATCGAAACCGCACGCAGGCTGCAGCCGGGCAGCTATTCATTGGATGGCGTGAACCCGGGCAGTTATGAGATTTCGGACTGGGCCTCGAGAAGACAACTTGCGTCGGCGGCGATCACCGCGTGGAAACACATGCCGCCGCAGGACCGGCAGGACAAGGTCGATACGTTTTCCACCCTCGTCGACGGCTTGCCGGTCGATCTGATGATGACAAAGGCGCAGCTGCGGCGACTGGCGGATTCACGCCTGTCGACGGTCGGGGGGCACACGCGCACCCACCCGATCCTGGCAGCCCTGCAGGATGATGCGGCACGCGAGGAGATCACAAGCGGCAAACGTGACCTCGAAGAGTGGTTGCAGAAAGACGTGACTCTGTTTGCGTACCCCAACGGAAAGTTGGGGCGTGATTACCTGTGCAAGCATGCGGAGTTTGCCAAAGAGGCCGGCTTCCGCGCGGCAGTGGCAACAGACTGGGGGACGATGGATGCGGCAACCGATCTTTATGCCATACCGCGCTTTACGCCCTGGCACACGAACCTGACACGTTTTTCAGTGGACATGGCGCGTTGCCATTTCGGCCTGATCTGAAATCTTCACGGTTCGTATCCCTGGGCCGTCAACCACAGCTCAAGCATCATCAGGACCCAGATGAACTCGCCGTAGTAGCCGGCATGTTGCTCACGATGCAGAGCGATGATCTCGTCGATGAACCCGGCTTGAATGTAGCGCCGGCGCTTCATGCGCGACAGATTGTCCATCGCCAGTTCCTGCAGGCCGAGGTCTTCCGCCATCCAGACGCCGAACGGCAGACCAAAGCCGTGTTTCTGCTTGTTGATGATCTCGTCTGGCAGGAAGCCGCTGACAGCGCGCTTGTAGAAATCGCGCAGGCGGTTCCTGCGCATTTTTCGCGTTGACGAGATGCGTGTAGACAACTCGACAAGACGGTCATCGAGCATCGGGTACTCGACTTCGACCCCCGCGAGCTGACACATCCGGTTCACCTTGCGCAGATCATTGTCTGCGAGGGTGTGATGCCAGTCGAGGTACAGCATCCGGTTCAGCCTGCTGGCGATCCTTGGGTGATGGTAGATCTCGCGATCCAGATGCAGTGGCAGTTCAGTGTCGACTGACGCCAGGAAGTCATGGTTGATGATCCTCTCTGCCTGCAGGCGCCTGAGGAAGTTATAGGTATGCAGCCGGTCGGGCAGAGGGGTGTTCGCCTGTTCGGTATAGCTCCTGGCCTTGCCAACTATCCGGGATGCATCGGGCAGCAGGCGCAGTGCCGGCTCAAGCAGCAGACGGCGACTCCAGGATGGCAGCAATGTATAGCGTTCGAACACCACCTGCTTTGCATAGCGTTCGTTGCCGGCGAAAAGTTCATCACCACCGTCACCGGCGAGGAGTCGTTTCCGTCCGTCATCGGCCGCCAGCCGCGCGCAAAAATATGCCGGCAACGCAGAGGAGTTGCCAAACGGCTCGTCATACGATGCCGCGATACGCGGCAATTCGCTGAGCACATCAGCAGGGGTGACATAGTAGGTTTCGAATTGAGTGTCGAAACGCTGGCTGGCAATTCGCGCAAACCCGATTTCGTCGAATCCCTCGGCATCAAACCCGATGGAATAGGTCTTGGGTCGCGGACGATGACGCGCAAGGAGTCCGGCGACAGTCGAACTGTCGAGTCCACCGCTCAAAAAGGCACCGGTCGATTCACCGTCGTCGAGGCGACTGACGGAAGTCGACAGCAGGCCGATCATCTCCTCTGCCGCGTCAGCAAAAGAAGTGTCGGCGTCTTCGCGGAAGTCGGGTTCCCAATAGCGTTGCGGGGCCCATTTGCCATCATGCGCCACCAGGGCATGTGCGGCCATCAGCTTGTGGATGCCCTTGAACACCGTTTCAGGGGCGGGGACCATGTGAAAATAGAGGTAGTTGAAGATACCCTGATCTGACAGTGATGCCCGGTTGCCTGTCAGCAGCGCCACGGCGGTTGCGGTGGGCCCGAACACCAGGTCACCGTCTTCGACGGCGGACCAGTAGACCGGCATCTGTCCGAACCGGTCCGTCGCGATCACACCAGACCGTTTGCTGCCGTCCCACAGAGCCAGTGAGAACCGGCCACCGATCGTCCGCAAGAGATCGGTCCCGTATCGTCTGTACCCGCGCAACAACGCCTGTGCCGGGTCACGCTTGAGCTGAATGTCGGCAAGCTCGTAGTCCCTCCAGTCGATATTGCCCGCAATGGCGCAGCTGAAGTCGCCGTCGTTCAGCGCCCAGCCATCGACGATTCCGGCCAGCACGGATGGCGTGTCGATGGTCTGAAAACCACCCGTTGGCGCCAGCGATGTCATTGCATCGGTAAAATGTGCTCTTTGTTCAGGTGTCAGATTTGCGGCGAGTCGACCGGCAACTCCTGGAATATTCAACGAAGGAATCCTCTGTGCGACGAGTCCAGCAATACGTCCGCTCGACACCGCTCTTCGGCGTCAGACAAACTGCTGCATCTTAAAGGGTGGCGAAATGCGTTCGGATTATGCCTCGGGTCGTGCGTGTGTCCAACAATGCCCCGTGGTGTCCTTTGCTATACTGCCGCCGGCAAAAAAATACGCACAAATGCATAAAGGTCTTTATTCCAAATGGTGACATTCGAACAAGTTCGACAGATCGTCGGCGATGTCCTGCAGCTCGGCAACCGCACGGCGAAGCTCGAGCCGGATACTGCCCTTCTGGGCAGTATTCCGGAATTCGATTCCATGGCCGTTGTCAGTGTCATTACCGCGCTGGAAGATCAACTCGGCATCATCGTCGAAGACGACGATATATCCGGAGAAACCTTCGAGACACTCGGCAATCTCACGCAGTTCGTCCAGAGCAAACTCTGACCTGCCTTGCGCGCCATGCGTTTTGCGTCATTTCTGGACAGCGCAGCCGGCCGTATCTTCTGTATCGGCTTCCTACCCGTCAAAGTTGGCGGCCAGCAGCGTCGGATCTTGATTTTGCCGCCCTTCGCCGAGGAGATGAACAAGTCACGCCACGTACTTGCCGCGATCGCAAAGCAACTGGCCAATGCCGGACATGCGGTACTGATGCCGGATCTGTATGGCACCGGGGACAGTGAGGGTGACTTCGGCGATGCGGCTATCGAACTGTGGCGTCGCGATATCGATGTGGCAATCGAACATCTGCCAGGGACCGGCGACGTGGATCTCGTCGGACTGCGCCTGGGCGCACTTCTGGCAGTCGATGCGGCGTCACGACACAAAGTGCGTTCACTCACACTGATTCACCCGGTGCTGGATGGGCGGCAGCAGCTCACGCAGATGCTGCGGCTGCGGCTGGCCGCTGGCCTGATGGGCGGCGGAGAGAAGGAAACGGCGGCCGAGCTGAAACAGCGATTGAGTACCGGCGAGTCACTGGAGATCGCCGGTTACCGCCTTTCTCCCACATTGGCCGCCGGGCTGGAAGCGCTTGCATTGACAGAAGATCCACCGGCGGTCGTGGAAGCACTTCACTGGATCGAATGTGTTGCCGAAGAAGGACGCACGCTGATGCCGGCGAGCCAGCGAGTGCTTGACACCTGGGAGGCGCTCGGGACCGGTGCCGAGGCGTCTACGGTTACTTGCGACGCGTTCTGGGGCACCCAGGAAATCGCGAGATGCCCGGCGTTGGTGAATCACGTCGCCCGGTGCCTGGCGGTCTGAGTGGGCGGGCGCGGTGAAATCCCGGTGGTGTTCGATTGTGCCGGTGAGCCGTTGGTAGGCATCCTGCACCCTGCTGCTGATGTATCCGGTGACATTGGCCTGTTGCTGGTGGTCGGCGGCCCGCAGTACCGGGTCGGCAGCCACCGGCAGTTCGTACTCCTGGCACGCGCGCTGGCATCTGCCGGCATTGCGACCCTTCGATTCGACTACCGCGGGATGGGCGACAGCGGCGGATCACCCCGCGATTTCGAAGACGTCGCGCCGGACATCCGCGCCGCGCTCGACTGTTTCTGCCGCGAAGTGCCGACAATGACGGGCGTGGTCCTGTGGGGCCTCTGCGACGCCGCCACCGCGAACGCCTTCTACGCATTGACCGATCCACGTGTGGTTGGGCAGATCGCGCTCAACCCCTGGGTGCGGACCGAGGCAGGTGAGGCTGGCGCCTACATCAAACACTATTACCTGAATCGCATTATGAGTCCTGCATTCTGGCGCAAGGTGTTGGCGCTGCAGTTTGCGCCTAAAGATGCGCTGAAGGATTTCATGGGCAAATGGCGGCAAAGCCGTGGGGCCACATCTTCTATGGCGGTTGTTGACGAGCGGCCCTTGCCGAAACGCCTGTATGACGCACAACGCGGCTTCGGTGGCAGATTGCTGCTGATCCTTAGCGGCCGAGATCTTACCGCGCAGGAGTACCTGGACAGGGTACGAGAGTCACCGGACTGGCAGCGCTGGCTTGAATCGTCATCGGTCGATATCCGGCGACTCGATGAGGCCGATCACACGTTTTCCCGCGCCACCTGGCGTGATCAGGTGGCCGAGTGGTCGAGAGACTGGATACAGTCCCTGTCCGATCACTGATCAGACCAGTATCTGCTGCGGCTGGGGATGACCCAGGAAAAGGTGCGGACTGGCCGTGTAACCATAGGCCCCGGACTGCAGCACAACGATCAGATCACCGACATCCGCCTGGCCCAGCTCCATCCGGTCGGCCAGCAGGTCCAGCGGTGTACACAAGGGCCCGACCACGTTTACCAGTTCGCGCGGTGCCTCGTTCACGCGGTGTGCCGTGACCACAGGGTAGTTCTTGCGGATGATCTGGCCGAAGTTGCCAGATGCGGCCAGGTGATGGTGCAGTCCGCCATTGGTCACCAGATAGGTCTGGCCACGCGACGTCTTCTTGTCCACCACCTCGCAGACGTAGACACCGGCCTCGGCAACCAGGTAGCGGCCCAGTTCCGTCATGACCTCGACATCGCCCAGGCGTGCATGGCATTCGTCCAGGCAACGCTGCAGGTTCTCGCTGACCGATGCGAGATCGAGACGCTGCTCGCCCGGAAAATAGGGAATGCCAAACCCACCACCGATGTTGAGCATCTCGAGTGCCGCCGGGGCCTCGTCAGCCAGACGATACGCGAGTTCGAAGGTCGCATTCTGCGCCTCGATCAGGCTGTCAGGGCGCAGGTTCTGGGATCCGCTGAAGATATGGAAGCCGCGAAAATGCACGCCCGATTCACCAATTCGCCGCAGCACCGCGGGTACGAGTTCAGCGTCGATCCCGAATGGTTTGGGGCCGCCGCTCATCTTCATGCCGGAAGACTTCAGCTCGAAATCCGGGTTGACCCTTACCGCAACCCTGGGCTGTACACCGACCATCTCACCAATTCGGATGGCGCGTTCCAACTCGCCGGACGATTCGAGATTCAGCGTGATGCCCGCCGCAATCGCACCTCGCAGTTCGACATCGCCCTTGCCCGGGCCGGCGAAGCTGATTTCACCGGCTGGCATCCCGCTGTCCAGGGCCACGCGCATCTCGCCGAGTGATGCGACATCCAGACCGTCGACCAACGCGGTGAGGTGGTCGACCACCGCCGGCATCGGATTGGCCTTGATTGCGTAGTGCAGCGAGATGCCGTCGGGCAGGGCCTCCCGCAGTTCACGTACGCGACGCGTGATGGCCTCACGATCATAGGCATAGAAAGGTGTCTGGCCGACCTGTGCGGCGAGCTGCCTGAGTGGCACGCCGCCGATGAGCAACTCGTCGTCGACGACAGGAAACTGAATCAACGGGGCGTGGACCGGCTTTTCACTCATGACGATGCCTGTGGTGAAAGGAAGACGTCGGCAAACCTCGTCGACAGCGCCTTGCGATCGATCTTGCCGTTCGGATTGCGTGGCAGTTCGCTGGCGATTTCGAGATGCCCCGGGAGCATGAACATCGGCAGATGTATCTTGCAGTGCGCAAGAATGGTATCGGCGTCTACGCTGCCTGCAGCGGCCTGGACGACCAGCACTATCCCGTAACCGAGTTGGGGGTGGGGCGCACCGAATGCGACCGCCTGCTCGACGCCCGATACCTGGAATACGATCTCCTCGATCTCTCCGGGACTCACCCGGTAGCCGGATGTCTTGATCATCTCGTCGTTGCGGCCGATGAAATAAAGAAAACCCTCGGCATCGCGACGCACCTGGTCACCGGACCAGACCGCAAGTTCGGGGTTCGGGATGCCCACTGGTAGTCCCGGTGCCGGCTTGAACCGGATATTGGTCTTTTCGAGGTCCCCCCAGTAACCGAGCGAGACCAGTGCGCCACGGTGGACGAGTTCACCGGGCTCATCGACGTCGCACTCGCTGCCGTCCGGGCGCACCACCATGATGTCGGCGTTCGGAATCGCCTTGCCCATGGATTCCGGTCGCAGCTTGACCTGGTCGGGCGGAAGAAAGGTCGAACGGAAGGCCTCGGTCAGGCCGTACATCAGAAACACCGAGGTATTGGGCAGGGCCGCCTGCAGCTGAGACGTGGTTGCCACCGGCATTGCCCCGCCGGAGTTGGTGATGTAACGCAGGGAGGCGACCGCCTCTTCTGGCCAGGACAGTCCCGCGAGCTGGTTCCACAGCGGTGGCACCGCCGCCAGGCCGGTGACGGCATGACGTGCGACGGCGCGAATCACGTCGCGTGGCAACAGGTAGTCCATCAGCACTACGGATGCGCCGACCGAAAACGCCGTGGTCAATTGACTCAGGCCGTAATCAAAACTGAACGGCAGCACCGCCAGCAGGCGATCGGCCGCGCTGTTGTTGAGATAGCTGGCGACGCTCTGCGCGCCGGCGAGCATATTGCGATGCGACAACACCACGCCCTTGGGTCGCCCTGTGCTGCCCGAGGTGTACAGGATCGCTGCCATATCGGCATCGATCCGCCGCAGATCGGGAAACTGCATCGAGCCGAGCATCTGCTGCCAGCTGCACACCGGCAGATCGCCGTCCGTGAACGGCTCGGTCGCATCGCTGTCGGTGATCACCAGCTGCTGCAGATCCGGGCATTCCTCCAGGGTATCCTTCAGCAGGCGTGCACGGTCGGCGCTGGTGATCAGCACACTGGTGGTGCAGTCGCGCAGAATATGCCCGACCTGTTCCGGCTTGAGGATCGGGTTGACCGGCACGAACACACCGCCTGCCGCCATCGTGCCGAACATCGCCGTCACGGTCTCGAATTGCTTCGGCAGGTAGACGGCGACACGTTGATCACGTGTCACACCGATGCGCCTCAGGCCGGATGCGACCCGGCCCACTTCCTCATGCAGCTGCCGATAGTTCCAGGTGTCCTGCTTGAACAACAGGGCGGGGGCATCCGGTGTACGCTGTGCGGATTGCAGAATCAGTTGGTGGAGCAAAAAGGCCATGGAAATGCTGCCGTATTCTCGAAAGCAGGATTATACCGTCAAGGGTCCGGCAAACAGCCGGGCACCTTGGGTGTCGGGACTGCTGTGCCTGTGCCTCGTCACGATGTTGTCGGGCGGTGCTCTCTCTGCCGGGCTGCCGGACGTCATCGACCGCGTGCGGCCGTCGGTAGTGGCGGTCGGCACCTTTCAGCCTAGCGGCAGTCCGCGCCAACAGTTTAAGGGGACCGGGTTCGTGATCGGCAATGGGCATCTGGTGGTGACCAATCACCACGTGGTTCCAACCAAGATCGACGAAGCCAAAAAAGAACAGCTGGCGGTGTTTTCCGGTCGCGGACGCCAGGCCCGTGTCCATCCGGCCAGGATCGTTGTTGATGATCCGGTCCATGATCTGACACTGCTCTATATCAGTGTTCCCTTGCCGGCGCTGTCGCTGGCCGAGGGAGATGGCGCCCGCGAGGGCACAGAGATCGCCTTTACCGGCTTTCCGATCGGCATGGCGCTCGGCCTGTATCCGGTGACCCACCGTGGCATCGTGTCGGCGATCAGCCCGATGGCGCCACCACAGCTCGGTTCGCGGGTCCTGACGACGAAGATGATCCGTGCCATGCGAGATCCATACGATGTGCTGCAGCTCGACGCGACCGCATACCCGGGCAACAGTGGCAGCCCGGTCTACGACCAGGCCAGCGGTCGGGTGCTTGGCGTGATCAACAGCGTGCTGATCAAGGAGACAAAAGAAGCGGTGATCGAAAAGCCAAAAAAATCAGCTATGCGATCCCTGTGCGTTTCGTCCATGAACTGTTGAAACAGGCACCTCAATAGACCAGCGCATAGATGGTCGCGCCAAGGATCAGGCGGTAGATCACGAAAGGCCACATGCCGATGCGCTCGATGAATCGCAGGAAATAGAAGATCGCCAGGTAGGCAGCAATTCCCGACAGTGCGACACCCAGCCCGAGTGACGACCAGTCAACCGGGGCGTTGGAGGCGACCAGATCCCTCGTAACCAGTGTCGCCGAGGCCAGGATCGTCGGGATCGCCAGCAGGAACGAGAAACGCGCCGCGGCCTCGCGGGTCAGGCCGAGCCACAGCCCCACCGTCATCGTGATGCCCGATCGTGACGTGCCGGGGACCAGTGCCAGCACCTGGCTGGCGCCGATCAGCAGTGCATCACGCAGCGTCAGTTGACCGATATCGCGAACGCGCCTCGCACGCAGGTCGACCCAACCCAACAGCAGGCCGAACAGTACGGTGGTGACTGCGATCACCCAAGGTGCACGCAGTTCACCCTCGACCAATGATTTCAGCAGCAGACCGGCGACGACCACCGGCAGGGTGCCTATGATGACTGCCCAGCCCAGTCGGCTGAGCTGGGTGGCCTGTTGGCCGGGCAGCAGGGCGTTCAGCCAACCGAGCGTGATCTGCCAGATGTCGCGGCGGAAATAGGCGATGACCGCGAACAGCGAACCGAGGTGCACCGCGACGTCGAACGCCAGACCCTGGTCGGAAAACCCGAACAGATAGGGCGCGAGGATCAGGTGGGCACTGCTGGATATCGGCAGGAACTCGGTCAGGCCCTGGACCAGCGCCAGCACCAGGATCTGCACGTCGCTCATCGACTGCGCTCGGCGAGCTTGCGTTCCCAGTTCAGTGAGCTGCGGGCGATCTCTTCGAGGTCATCGAAGCGTGGCTTCCATCCGAGCACCTCGCGCACCTTCTGAGCCCCGGCAATCAGCGCCGGTGGATCGCCGGCACGGCGTGCCTGTTCGACTACATTGAGCGGCGCACCGTGCACCTTTTGCACCGTATCGATCACCTCGCGCACACTGTAGCCATGGCCGTAACCGCAGTTGAGGATCTGTGATTTGCCACCGGCGCGCAGATAGTCGATCGCCTTCAGGTGCGCATCGGCAAGGTCCTCGACGTGGATATAGTCACGTACGCCGGTGCCGTCCGGTGTCGGGTAGTCGGTCCCGAAGATATAGAGTGCGTCACGCTTGCCCAGTGCCTGTTCGGCCGCAACCTTCATCAGCAGCGTGGCCCCCGGGGTCGATTGGCCAATTCGACCTTCCGGGTCTGATCCGGCCACGTTGAAATAACGCAGAATCACGTAGCGCAGGTCGCTGGCGGCACCGAGGTCGCGCAGCATGTACTCGGTCATCAGCTTGGACATGCCATAGGGATTGATCGGGTTGGTTGGCGTGTCTTCCCAGCACTGCTGCGATTCCGGGGTGCCGTAGACCGCCGCGGTCGAGGAAAACACAAAGTGCTTTACACCCGACTCGATACAGCACTCCAGCAGGTTGCGCGTCGCGCAGGTGTTGTTGCGGTAATACATCAGCGGGTCGCTGACTGACTCCGGGACTATGGTGTGCGCGGCGAAATGGATCACGGTGTCGACTGCATGTTCGTGCAGCAGCTGGCTGACCAGCGCCTTGTCTGCGGTGTCGCCTTCGACGAAATCGCCGAACAGCACGGACTCGCGAAAACCCTTCGACAGGTTGTCCAGCGTCACCACGCGTTCGCCCGCCTCGCCGAGCTGGCGAACGGTGTGACTGCCGATATAACCGGCGCCACCGGTGACCAATACAGAGTTGGAAGTCATGCGGTTCCCTTTGAATTCTGGTTGTTGCCCGGATCGACAAGGCCGCGATGATAACCGTTGCGGGTCGGCGATTCACGGTCCGGAATAGGCGTAGAAACGCAACGACAGTTCGCGGTGAGGCCTGCGTACCGCGAGACTGGCAAAGTGTTGGGAGTTCGGCCTGAACCCAAAAGTGCTGACATCGGCCGGATCGACCCGGCGTGCGAATATGCCGTGCCCGAATGCCTTCTGCCGGGCCTCCATCCTGGTCCACAGGTCGAGGAACAGCGCCAGCTGCCGGTCGGCGGGGGCGGCGCTGATCTGCGCAACCTCGGTTGCGGTCAAGGCCCGGTGTGCCAATCGCAGCGGGTCATCGATAGCACGCAGCCGCTCTATGTCGACGCCGACCTCGGTGGCGGCCGTGACCGCCAGCAGGGCGGTGTCGGCGCAATGTGACAGATTGAATTCGAGAGGCAGATCGAGATACGGCTTGCCGCCAGGTTGCACGGACAGCGCCAGCGTCTCGGCCGGCCGTGCGAGATAGCGTGCCAGCACGTCGTGCATCGCCGCGCGCGCCAGGGCCCGATGCGCCGTCGGGTCCGCAGTCGGGTGGTCTGGCAGCACCAGATCGATACGCCACACATCCACCTGTGTCTCGACGGGGCGGGGATGGCTGGGGCCGGGCGACCATTCGGGAAAGACGTCTCGGTGCATCGTTTTTCAAGGCTGAGCGAGGGCGCCATCATAACAAGCCGTTGCTGCTATGCTGAGGCGCCGGGCCGATCGGCCAAGAGGACCCATGCAGACGCAGATCGTTCGACACCCCGTACCGTCCGAGCCCGAGGCAGGCGATTGTCCCGGGAACGTGACCCCATTGCTGTGGCGGATCTATCGCTCGCGCGGCATCGGTGATGCGCGGGAACTCGAGCGTGAACTCAGTGCACTGATCCCGCCCGCACAGATGGCCGGGCTGGACGCCGCCGTGGCCGAGCTGGCGGCGGCGCTCGAAGGTGGGCAGCGCATCCTGGTCATTGGCGATTTCGATGCCGACGGCGCAACGAGTTGCGCGCTGACGGTATTGGCACTGCGCGCATTTGGTCATCACGAGGTCGACTTTCTGGTGCCAAACCGTTTCGAGTTCGGTTATGGACTGACGCCGGAGATCGTCGAGGTGGCGCGCACCCGTGCGCCAGACCTTATCGTTACCGTGGACAACGGCGTCTCCAGCGTAGCCGGCGTCGCCGCCGCCAAGGCCCTGGGATGGCGGGTCGTGGTCACTGATCACCACCTCGCCGGTGCTGCGCTCCCCGACGCCGATGCGCTGGTCAACCCGAATCTGCCGGACAACCCGTTTCCGTCGAAGGCGCTGGCCGGCGTGGGGGTGATCTTCTACGTGCTGGTCGGATTGAGAAGCCGCCTGCGAGCCGCCGGCTGGTTTGCGCGCAAGGCGATTGCGGCACCGAACATGGCTGACCTGCTCGATCTCGTGGCATTGGGCACCGTGGCCGACGTGGTGCCGCTCGATCGCAACAACAGGATTCTGGTACACCAGGGTCTGTTGCGGATCCGCAGCGGGCGCTGCCGGCCGGGCATCACCGCCCTGCTGCAGATTGCCGGGCGCAACCCGGCGCGCGCAGGTTCTGCCGACATGGGCTTTGCAGTCGGACCACGGCTCAATGCCGCCGGCCGTATCGACGACATGAGCCTGGGCATCGACTGCCTGCTGAGCGACGACGTCGACGAGGCGTATCGTCTTGCCAGTGAACTGGACCGCCTCAATCGCGAGCGTCGCTCGATTGAAGACCAGATGAAAACGCAGGCCGAGACGATCCTCAGCGACTGGGCACCGGATGACGGTGAACTGCCGTGGGGCCTTTGCCTGTACAGGGAGGACTGGCATCAGGGGGTCATAGGCATCCTGGCGTCACGTATCAAGGAGCGTTACCACAGGCCAGTGATCGCGTTCGCCGCGGCGGGTGACGGTGTGCTCAAGGGGTCGGCACGTTCGGTCCCCGGACTGCACATCCGCGATGTCCTGGACGAGGTCGCCGCGCGCGAACCCGGACTGCTGCAGAAATTTGGCGGGCACGCGATGGCGGCAGGCATGAGCATTCCGCAGTCCGGCTTCGACAGCTTCGCGCGCCTGTTCGACGAAGTCGTGCGTTCTCACCTGTGCGACGATGATCTGCGTGCGGTCATCCATTCCGATGGCCCGGTGCCGGAGGTCGAGTTGACGCTGGACACGGCGCGCGCGATCCACGACGGTGGCCCCTGGGGACAGGGGTTCAGCGAACCGATCTTCGATGATCACTTCGAGGTCGTGAGCAGTCGGGTGGTCGGAAAGAAACACTGGAAGCTTGTGGTGCGCCCGGTCACTGGAAGGCAGGTCCTCGATGCCATTGCGTTCAATGCGGTCGAGGTCCTTCCGACAGTACCCGGCAGGGTTCATGCCGCTTACCGGCTGGATCAGAACGAGTGGCAGGGTCACTTGAGCCTGCAGTTGCGATTCGAATACCTGGAGGAAGCCGCGCCATGAGCGATGTCGATGCCTTTGAACCGCCAAGTAAATCGGCGCGCAAGCGCGAGATCGAGGGCCTGCAGGTTCTGGCTGACCGGATGAGCCAGTTGAGCGACAAGGAACTCAAGCGCCTGCGCGTCCCTGATCAGCTGCGTGACGCCATCGCACTGGTACGCCCGATGCGGCCGTCGGGGGCGCGCAACCGGCAACTGAAGCACTGCGTCAAATTCATGGACGTCGAGGAGCTGGGCGAGGTGGTCGCCTACCTGGACGACCGCAATTCGCAGCAAGTAGCGGCAAACCGCGCATTTCACGAGATAGAGCGCTGGCGTGACCGGCTGCTGGACGAGGGGGATGCCGCCCTGGAGGCCTTGTTCGATGCCCATCAGGATCTCGACCGTCAGCATACGCGGCAGTTGTATCGCGATGCGCTGCGCGAAAAGGATGCCGGCAAACCGGCGGGGGCGGGGCGCAAGCTGTTTCGTTTCCTGCGCGATTCGCTGCCGGGCGCACACCAAAAAAATTAAATACTTAGCTGTCGTTTGATCGGGGGTGCAGGCGTAACCCCGCGGTTTTGCGACAATTTTGCTGCAGTGCAGCAGTTGGACTTGGACGGCCGTCCGTACGAGCAATTGATTTCTGTCGTCAGTTCACCTAAATAGGCTATTACTTTGTCAGGCCAG
>JAGRHB010000099.1 GCA_020445245.1 Gammaproteobacteria bacterium | reverse complement strand
ATCCACCGCCTGCTGATGCGCGGGATGCGCGAGGCACCACGTTACGCGGTGTTGGCGCAGCGTGCGGCCGCCTGGTTCGTGGCGGTCGTATTGCTGATTGCCGCTGTGACCGCCACCACCTGGCTGTTGATCGACCCGGCGCTGGCGCTGCCGAATACGGTCTCGGTACTGATCGTGACCTGCCCCTGCGCATTTGCGCTGGCAACGCCGGTCGCTGCCGCTATCGGTGTCGGGCGACTGGCGGATGCCGGCATGTTGACCGTGCGCAGTGATGCCATCGAACACCTCGCTCAGTGCGACACCTTTGCGTTCGACAAGACAGGCACGCTCACGCTCGGCGAGCTGCGGGTAGAACAGATCGCGACCTTCGGAAACCTCGATGCGGCGCAGGCCATGTCGCTGGCTGCGGCACTGGAGGCGCACTCGGAGCACCCGATCGGCAAGGCGTTGCGGGCGCAACATCAGGGGCCGGTGCGGGAGGTCTCCGATCACCTGAACCGGGTGGGCGAAGGTATTCAGGGGACCATCGACGACACCATCTGGCGTATCGGCAAACCGGCATTCGCACTGCCGGCTGCATCCCTGCCCCGGCTTCAGGCCGACCATCCGACCCTCATGAGCAGTGCGTACGTCGTTGTCGCGCTTTGCGACATGGACGGCAACGGCGCACTGTTTGCCCTCAGCGACCAGATGCGACCAGGCGTTCAGGAGTTGCTGGCGACATTGCGCGATCGCGGCGTCAGACATATTGCCCTGCTCAGCGGTGACAGCCAGGAAAGCGTCCAACAGTTCGCACAGAACCTCGACTTCGACGAGGCACTGGGCGACCAGAAGCCGTCTGACAAGCTGACGTGGATCCGCAGGCGGCAGGGGGACGGCGCCCGTGTCGCCATGGCCGGCGACGGCATCAACGACGCGCCGACACTGGCCGCAGCGGACGTCTCTGTCTCGTTCGCCCATGCGACCGAACTGGCCCAGGTCAGCAGCGGCCTGCTGGTCCTCGGCAACGATCTGGGTGTGATCGGCGAGATGCGGGTGGTGGCGGAAAAAACCCGCCGCATCATGCGCCAGAACCTCGGCTGGGCCGCCGCTTACAACTTTCTTGCGGTACCCGCCGCAGCGCTGGGGATGATCGCCCCCTGGGGTGCCGCAATCGGAATGTCTCTGAGTTCGCTGCTGGTCGTGCTCAATGCCCTGCGCCTGCGCGCCCGACGCTGAGCATGTCGGCACCGGGATCCTGATTCCCCATACCAATACGCGCGCCATCCGTCAAGCATCAAATCTTGACTTTCTCTTATTAATCGGTATATTAGCGGTTACTTATTTATGGAGTAGGAAATGACATACCGAATAGTGCACAACGAGCAGACCGGCTTGTACCGCGTGGAGAAACGCGGACTCTTGGGCTGGGCGTTCGTCAGCGATCCGAAGACCGGTGACTACGTTGGCTTCGAGGACATCGAACACGCCCGCGCATGGATCAGATCCGCCACCAAACGCAAAGACGGCGATTCACGCCGCTGGAAAGTCGTTTCCGATTGCAACTGCTGATTGGATAGACAGCCCTACCCTGTGAAATCCGCATGCCGCCGAGGCGGCATTCCCGGCGCATGGCACCCCGCTGCCAATCGCCAATCACCGTCACTCATTGTTTCGCTTCACCGACCACCCCATAAAAACTAACATAGATTAGTTTTCCTTTATAACCAATCACTTATAAATCATCCTACCCTTTAAAAACCCATTGGGTCGGTATATCTTGCACCCACGTTTGGTGGTGAGTGCCAAAAGAAAAGCAACAAACATCATCGCACCCGGCACGGTCCTCATGCACGCCAAGGCCCGCCGTACTTCGGTCACGGCGCAAATGCGGACGTGATCCAGCCCTCTGCCAAGCGCCAACACCTTGGATTTATCGATAAGAACACGGGAGAGATCGCAATGTCGGAAATGTCGGACGAAGAACAAAGACGCATCCTCGAGGCGCCACCGAGAGGTACCTGGGCACTTATTCTCGCGATCGGACTGGCCATGCTGGTCGGCTGGTTGTACTTCTTCTTTGGTCTGTTCATGTCACACGGACCTGTAGCCTAGCCAGGGAAAATTTCAGATGCATATCGATCCGTTAGAAAAAAAATGGATGTATGTCGTCGGCTTCATGACTGCGGTCATGATCGGTTCGATGGCCTACGCGGCGATCATGTTGAACATGCATCCACCGAGCAACGTGGAGACCATCGACCCGAAGACACTGCACCTCTCCGGAGAGTTCGCCGAGGACAACCTTGGCGCAACCACCAACCCCGACGGAAGCGTGACGGTGCGCATGGTCGCTGCACGCTATTCATTCTACCCGCAGATGATCGAAGTCCCCGCAGACACCGATGTGAAGTTCCGGATCACCAGTCCGGATGTCCTGCACGGTGTCCACGTCCCCTTCACCAACATGAGCACCATGGTGGTCCCGGGTTATGTCTCGGAGGTCAATACCAGGTTCTCGCGCGAGGGGGAGGCACAATTCCTGTGTAACGAGTACTGCGGTCTCGGACATGACTATATGTGGTCCAAGCTGAAGGTCGTCCCCAAGGGCTGATCGCCGCTGACACAACGAATTCGGGAAGAACAATATGTACGACAAGTCCAAATCCGTGGCACTCGCGAACCTCTGGGTCGCGTTTGCCGCATTCTTCGTCGCAATCATTCTTGGCCTGTATCAGGTCATGAATCGCAGCGGCCTGTTTCCAGAGCTTGAATCACACGAACTCTACTTCGCCTCGGTATCCACACACGGCGTGTTGATGGGTTTCGTCCTCACGACTTTCTTCATCATGGGATTCGGCTACTACACGGCCACCACGACGCTGAAACGGCCATTGTGGAACAAGGGTCTTGCCTGGGTGGCGTTCCTGGTAGCCCTCAGTGGCACGGTGATGGCGGCCATCCCACTCCTCACCGGCAAGGCATCCATCCTCTACACCTTCTACCCGCCGCTGATGGCGCACCCGATGTTCTATATCGGTGCCACGCTGCTGGTGGTTGGCTCGTGGATCTGGTGTCTGGAAATGATCATGTCTGTGATCACCTGGAGACGGGACAACCCCGGAAAAGTGGTCCCGCTGGCAATGTACGGAACCACCGCCAACGCCATCATGTGGCTGTGGACCAGCGCCGGCGTTGCGATCGAGATGCTGTTCCAACTGATCCCCTGGTCACTCGGGCTGATGGACACTATCGATCCCGGCCTCGCACGCACCCTGTTCTCGTGGACGCTTCACGCCATCGTGTATTTCTGGCTGTTCCCGGCCTATATCGCGATGTACACCATCCTGCCGAAGATGGCGGGTGGCCGGCTGTTCAGTGACGAGATGGGCCGCGTCGCGTTCATAATGCTGCTGGTATTGAGCGTGCCGATCGGTTTCCACCATCTGTACATGGACCCCCAGCAGTCTGCCGGCTTCAAGTTTCTGCATATGCTGGGCACCTTCGGCGTCGCCATCCCCACCCTGCTGACCGGCTTTACCGTGCTGGCCTCGCTGGAGGGCGCGGGTCGGCTGCGCGGTGGCCAGGGCCTTTTTGGCTGGATCACCGCCCTCAACTGGAAAGAACCGATGGTGGTCGCCGGAATGCTGGCGCTGTTCATGCTGATCGCCGGTGGCTGGGGCGGCATGATCAATGCCAGCTATTCGATGAACACGCTGGTTCACAACACCCAGTGGGTCACCGGCCACTTCCACCTGATCTTCGCCGGCACCACGGTCATCATGTACCTGGCCGTTGCATATCATTTGTGGCCGAAGCTCACCGGTCGCCGCTTGGCTTCGCGTGGGATGGCGGTGTTCCAGCTGTGGCTGTGGATGATCGGCATGATGGTCCTCACCATGCCCTGGCACGTACTGGGCCTGCTGGGCCAACCGCGCCGTATCTCGTCCACGCCTTACGACTCGCCATTGGTCCAACAATGGGATCCGCATGAACTCGCGATGATCGTCGGCGGCGCCATCCTGCTGTTCTCGGCGTTGCTGTTCGTATTGAACCTCCTGATGTCGCACGCCGCCCGCAAGCTGGACAGCGTCAGCGATGACGATTGGGCCATTGCGGTCTATCCCCCGATGAGCGTTCCCAAGTCGATGAACGGCTTTGTCTTGTGGAACGGGATCCTGACCGTCTGGATGATCGTTGCCTATGGCATACCCATCGTCCAACTCCTGATCCTGGATGCACCCGGCTCGATGCCTTGGGGGTACTGATAGCCATGAATACCTACAAAATCATCACGATTGCCTGTGTACTGATGCCGTTCGGCCTTGCACAGGGTGCACCCTCTTCCAACGTGGCCTGGACGGTGGAGACCCACAGCCTGGTCAGAAAAGGTGATGCGTCTATCGGCGCCAAGATAGAGACCGTCGAGACCGAAGACGTGAACGCCTGCACCGACTGCCACGGCAAGGGCGGTGCGGAGCCGGATCGGGACAAGCACCCTACCCTGGCCGGACAGGTGGCCGCGTACACCTTCAAGCAGCTGCGCGACTACAAGGACGGCAGCCGTGAAAACCGGCGCATGAACGAGGCGGTCGAGCGCCTGACCAACGAGCAGCTCGCAGCACTGGCGGCCTGGTATGCCCAGCAACCGGTGCCGTCGGTCGAGGTCGATGCGGACGAGACGGTCAGCGAGGAAACCGTTCGGCTGGTGTTTCGCGGCGACAAAAAGCGCCTGATCCAGCCATGTGCCTCCTGCCACGGACGCAACGGCCAGGGGGCAATTATTGATGTCCCGGCAATTGCAGGTCAGAATGTCAAGTATTTCGTCGAGACAATGAAAGACTATGCGGGCGAGAAGCGCACGAACGACATCTATAGTCGTATGCGGATCATTGCCAAGGCACTCACGCGCGACGAGATAAACGAACTGGCCGTTTATTACGCTAGACTAGGCAACGAGCAGAGCGACGGCAGCACCCAACAGGCTGCCGCTCAGTAAGCTGCGTAGAAAAACCAGGCCCGGCTCACCGCCGGGCTTAATAACCAAGAACCTTTCCATTCAGAGAGAAACCGGAGGAACTATGGGCTGCAACAAGAAAGCACTTGTCGCACTGATCGGCTCAGTCTTCATGGCTGGTACCACGCAGGTATTGGCCGGATCATCTGCAAGCATGATGGCCAACACCTGTGCGGGCTGTCACGGCACCAACGGCCAGAGCGCCGGGCCGGCGTCACCGAACCTCGCCGGCATGTCGGAGAGCTACTTCAACGATTCGATGAAGGCATTCAAGGAAGGCACACGACCTGCCACCATCATGGACCGGATCGCCAAGGGCTACAGCGACGAGCAGATCGAAACAATGGCGGGTTTCTTCGCCGGCCAGCCGGTGTACAAGGCCATGGTGCCGCATGACGCCGCCAAAGCAAAAGCAGGCGCTGAGACCTACGACAAGAGCTGCGCGAAGTGTCACGACGAGGGCGGCTCGCTGCCAGGTGACGACGCAGGCATTCTGGCAGGCCAGTGGCTGCCGTGGCTGCAATACTCGATGGCCGACTTCAAGGCCGGCAATCGCGAGATGCCGAAGAAGATGGCCAAGCAGGTCGAGAAGCTCAGCGACGCCGAAATCGATGCTGTGCTGAACTACTTTGCCAGCCAGAAGTAATCAGGGGGACCACAAAAATGGCAAATTTCACACGTAGAAAGTTTCTCCAGGTAACCGGCGGCGCCGTCGCGGTCAGTTCACTGGGCTTCCCGGCAATCGTCGGCGCGGCCAGCAAGAAGGTCGTCGTTGTCGGCGGTGGTGTAGGTGGCGCAACAGCAGCCAAGTACATCCGCATGGCCGATTCCTCGATCGACGTCACCCTGATCGAACCGAACACCGAGTACTACACCTGCTTCATGAGCAATGAGGTCCTGTCCGGTCACCGCACGATGGATTCCATCAAGGTGACCTACGATGGTCTCAAGGGTCACGGCGTCAACGTCGTCCACGACACCGTCACCGACATCGATGCGGCTGGCAAGAAAGTCATGACCGCCGGCGGCAAGACCTTCGCCTACGACCGTTGTATCGTGGCGCCCGGCATCTCCTTCGCCAGCAACATCGAGGGATACGACGAGGCGGCCATGAAGACCATGCCGCATGCCTGGAAGGCCGGTGAACAGACAGTCATCCTGCGCAAGCAGCTCGAGGCAATGGACGACGGCGGCGTAGTCGCCATCGCTGCCCCGCCGAACCCGTTCCGGTGCCCGCCTGGGCCGTACGAACGCGCCTGTCAGATTGCGATGTACCTGAGGGCCAAGAAGCCGAAGTCGAAGCTGATCATCCTCGATGCCAAGGACAAGTTCTCGAAGCAGGGGCTGTTCATGCAGGCATTCGAGCGTCACCACGCCGGTATCATCGAGTGGGTCAGTGCCGAGAAGGGTGGCAAGGTCACGCGTGTCGACGCAGCGACCAACACCCTGTACGTCGGTGATACCGCGCACAAGGTGGCCGTGGCCAACGTGATCCCGGCACAAACGGCCGGCGCCATCGCCATCAAGGCCGGCCTGACCGACGACAAGGGCTGGTGTCCGATCGACGGCCGCAGCTTCGAGTCGACGATCCACAAGAACGTCCATGTGATCGGCGACGCCTCCGTGGCAACACCGCTGCCGAAATCCGGTTACGCAGCCAACTCCGAAGGCAAGGTCGCAGCCGCTGCGGTGGTTGACCTGCTCAACGGCCGCGAACCGGGTGACCCGGCGCTGGTCAACACCTGTTACTCGGTGGTCGGCCCGGATGACGCCATCTCCGTTGCCAAGGTCTATGACCTGAAGGACGGCAAGCTCAATGGCGTGGAAGGATCCGGTGGTCTGACATCGAAGGACAGCAGCCCCGAGATGCGTGCACGCGAAGTGGACTATGCGTACAGCTGGTTCGCCAACATCAAGAAGGACAGCTGGGGCTGATGACCTGCTGAATCTCTGACGATCGAATCTTGAAGGGCCCTGCGGGGCCCTTTTTTTGTCTTCCCACCGGGCACAAAAAAGCCGCCGCCCCGGCGAACCGGAAAGGCGGCGGCGTGTTCAACCGACGATCAGCGTATCTTTACCTGCAACATCTCATCGCCCGCTTCGTCGGTCAGGTGCACCGCACACGCAATGCAAG
>JAGRHB010000098.1 GCA_020445245.1 Gammaproteobacteria bacterium | reverse complement strand
GAATTCGCGCTTGATGTCCGCCTGTTTGTCGACGACCCGCAAGTGCTGGAACTGCTCTGTCCCGAGGTCAGCCCTTCGCTTCCGATTCAGTGGGTGTCGGGGGTACAGGTGATCCGATGGGGAGCCGGGCTGGAGGTCGCTCCCGCTGCCGTCGTGATCGAGACGTTCGGCTGCCGACTACCGGACACACTGATCAGCGCCATGGCAGCGCGTGACCCGGCTTCACTCTGGATAAACCTCGAGTACCTCAGCGCGGAATCCTGGGTTGAAGACTGCCACTGCCTGCCCTCTCCGCAGGTCACAGGTCCGCAAAAGTACTTCTACTTTCCAGGCTTCACGGAAAGAACCGGGGGACTGCTCCGCGAAAAGGACCTGTTGCTCAAGCGTCAGCAGTTCACCCAGGCGGACAAGCGGCATTTTCTGCGGAAGTTGGGCGTAGACCCGTCACCAGGCAGTGTCCTTGTGTCGGTTTTTACTTACGAAAACGAAAGTATCGCTTCCTGGCTTGAAATCTTGTGTCGAGATGAAAGTCGGTTTCACCTGCTGGTTCCAACAGGGCGTATCTCGAAGAATATACAACGCTGGCTGGGCGTCGAGGCGCTGGCCCATGGGGAAATACATTCTTGCGGCCAACTTACCATCCAGGCTATCCCGTTTGTCCGCCAGGAGGACTACGACCTGCTGCTCTGGTCCTGCGACCTCAATCTGGTTAGGGGTGAAGACTCCTTTGTGAGAGCACAGTGGGCCGGCAAGCCTTTCCTCTGGCACATCTATCCCCAGGAGGAAGATGTACATCTGGAAAAGCTTGCGGCCTTTCTGCGGTACTACCTGGACGGTATGGGGGTGGAAGCCGCCGCCGCCACGCAGCGCTTTTGGGGTGACTGGAACCGGCAAAAAGCCCTGCAGGAAAGCTGGGCGGTCTGGCAGAAGCACTGGCCAGACCTCGAAAGAAATGCCGAACGGTGGTGTTCCCAATTGGCGAGACAGCCCGGCTTGGCGGAATCGCTAGCACGTCTTGCACAAAGCTGGTACAAACGCCGCGCAGAAATCACCCCTCCCTTTTAATCTGGTTGGTTTTATGAAAACGGCACAAGATGTCAAAGTAAACAACGTGGTGCTGATCGACGGCAGCCCCTGGTTGGTTCAGAAAGCGGAATACACCAAGTCCGGGCGCAACAGCGCCATCATGAAAATGAAACTGAGGAACCTGTTGACCGGCTCGACGACGGAAACGGTTTACAAGTTTGACGACAAGATGGAGCAGGTCAATCTCGACCAGGTTGATGTCACCTACTCGTACAAGGCTGATGACATGTATGTCTTCATGGACGGGGAATACAACCAGTACGAACTCAGCGCTGAGGATGTCGAAAGCGTCATTCCCTACATCGTCGACGGCATGACCGACGAGTGCAAGGCCGTATTCTTCCAGGGCAAGGTCATCTCCGTTGACCTGCCGACCACCATTGTGCGCCAGATCGACTACGCCGAAGGTTCGGCACGTGGCGACACCAGCGGTAAGGTCATGAAGGTCGCCAAGCTGAGTAACGGCACCGAACTCAAAGTTGCCGACTTCTGTGAAGTGGGTGACTGGATCGAGATCGACACGCGCACCGGCGAATACAAGTCGCGCGCCAAGGCACCGGCCTGAGACCGCCGTTCCAAGTCACAAAGAGCTCGCGCTGCGATGCCGTTCACCCCACAGGTGAACGGCATATGACTGCGACAAGTCAACGTTGAAACGCCCATCCCGGCATCTCGATTTCCGCGGTGGTTGAGAAGGCGACTTTCCAGCAGGCGGCCACGATCATGGGCCGGGCAGGCGAGTCAGAATCGCTCGAGCATCTCTCTGCGATAGGAGTCCGTCGTGACAGTGATCCCAAGATCCTTGATTCGCCGCTCCAATGCCCGAAGATTCAGGGCGATGGCATCCATGGTGATGGTGTTGTCATCGAGTTCATACAACTGCTGGGAGCCACGATAGAAGAAGAACATGATCGCGATCGCGTCAGGATCGTTGTCTTCGACAAATGGTTCGATTCTTCGTTGCCTGCGATAGATCTGGTTCAGTCGCTGTTTGAGATCCCAGACGTATACGACCTCGCGCAGATACGGATGTTGTCGCAGCTTGATCAGCGTCAGCACGACGAAAGCCGCACCCACGACAACACCTGCCACGTTCAGCCAGAAATGTGATTCGCCAGGCGTGCCGAAGAGTGCGATCAGCAGTGTCGATGTGCCAAGTGAAACAATGGTAAGTACGACCACGATCGCGGCGAATACGATCCTGAAGCGCTGTTGGTATCGAGACTTGTCGATGTCTTCCAGATGCATGTGGCGCTGGTGTTTCCAAAAGATTGCAGACGATTATGAAGCAGTGGGTCGGGAATGCCCACGGGGATCAGGCAGTCAGGTATATGTGGGGGAGGAGAGTGGATCGCCTCGGTTTTCCCGGCGGCCGACGTTATTGGAACGCATTTTCTTCCACTTTCAGGTAGACGTGGCCGATAACCCGTCCCAGTTCGTCGAAGTTGTACCAGTCACTGTAGGCGCTCAAATCTTTCTTGACCGGCTTGACCATTTCGTAATCGCTCATACCCTGTTCGTAGTAGCGCTGCACTGCGCCAAGCAGTTGTTGCAGGAAGAGCAGCTGTTCCTCGGCGATCTCCCGACCGCCACTGTGCCCGTGTCCTGGCAGATACCAGCGGCTGTTCGTCCCCAAAGCGACCTTGACGGCGCGAATTTGCCCGTAGATATCGCTGTCCTCCGGTCTTGCCGACTGAATCCGCCTGTTGGTTACGATGTCGCCGGTGAACAAAGCGCTTTCTGCCGGCAGTTCAATCATGATGTCATTGTCGCTGTGTGCCTTGCCTGTGTGGTAGATGTGGAAGGAGAGCTCACCGATAGGGATCACTTCGCCGCCCTTCAAGCCAATATTGGGCCCGTTCACTTTGGTCCCGTCGGTAGCCCCTTGCGTCAGCCGGCTGAACAAGGCGATCCATTCCTCGCCGGCCCCAGCGTCGACGTGCTCGAGCATGCGCTGGTGGGCGTAGATGCGGGCATGCGGATAGGATTCGCGTATCGCGTGGTTGCCCAGCCAGTGGTCGCCGTGCACATGGGTGTTGAATACGGCAACGATCGGCTTGTCGCTTACACTGCGAATGCTGTGCAGCAGCCTGCGGCCTATCTGTACGCTGCTGCCGGGGTCCACCACCACAACGCCGTCACGCGTCACGACGAAGCCGGGGTTGTTCATGAAGCCGGCGGTTTGAGGATTGGGGAATTCCTGCGGGCCATGTGCGATGTACACGTGCTCGGAAACTCGCCTGACGACAAGGTCCTCGTCTCCCGGAAGCGGTTGCGGTGAGTGTGCCAGTGCACTGCTGCACAACACCATGCTCAGCAGCGCTTGCCTGTTCCAGCATGTCATCGGGTTGCTTCCGTGCCTGACTGCGGGTGTTGCAAGAATTGAGCGGGGGCATAGGCGCTCGTATTGACCTGCAACGTGAAGATGTCCGGACGTGAATAGTGGCCGACCACGTCCAGTGTCCGGCGTGCTGTGGACGCACGTTCGATGTCGATGTCGGCGTACACGATGCCTTCTTCGTTGTGAAGTGGTCCGGCAACGAGTTGTCCGCCGGGTGCAATGACTGCCGAATCGCCGCTGTTGACCCATTCATCAGCGTCCGGATACAGCGTGGCGCGCTCCTCCAGGTCATCAGGCATGTCGGTTGCATGCAGCAGGTTGCCGCTGTTGATCACCCAGCAGCCAGCTTCACGGGCAATATGCTGCATGCTGCAGAGCCAGTCGTCACCACTGTCGTACGTCGTCGCGATGTAGATATCAATGCCCTGGGCATACAGTGCGTAGCGGCTCAATGGCATGTAGTTTTCCCAGCAGATCAGGGTGCCGATGCGACCGACTGGTGTGTCGACAGTGCGCAGACCGGATGCGTCTCCCGTTCCCCAGACCATCCGTTCCGGGTTGGTCGGCATGAGCTTGCGGTGCCTGTTCCGTAATGTACCGTCGGGGCCGATGATCACCGCGGTGTTGTACAGGGTCGCGCGACTGGAGTCGTGATCGCGCTCGTGCATGCCACATACCACCGTCACCTGATGCCTCCGGGCCGCCTGGTACAACGCGTCCAGCTGAGCGCTCTTGAGATCCACCGCATTCTCGAGCAGGCGTTTGTGCAGTGCCTCGTTGGTGCCCCAGTCGCTCCCTGGGCGTAAGCGCCAGATCCATGCCGGGTATCCGGGAATGAATGCCTCGGTGAAGACGACCAGCCTGGCGCCCTCGGCAGCGGCCTGGTCGACCCGTTCAACAGCACGGGCAATGCTCGCATCGCGGTTCAACACGACGGGTGCTTTCTGGATTACGGCAATCTTGCTCATTGAGTGGCTCCGGTAAGGGTCTGGACGGGCCGTTGGGCCGTTGAGGGATCGAGCAGACCATTTATTTGCTCAACCCGGTCCGCGGGAAAGCCACTCAATTCAGCATGTTTCAGAATCAGGTCGGCATTCGGGGCGATGTAAACGCAATAAAACTTGTTCTGGGTCAGGTAGCTGTGGACCCACTGTATCTGCTCGCCCAGCGTGTCGATGACCTCATTGGACTGGCGGGCGCCACCCTGTCGCTCTTCCGGACTCATGTCGCCAACGCCCTGGATCTCTCTTTCAATCATGAATTTCGGCATTTCGGTGTCCCCTCATTGAGATGTGGACCGGTAGCTCGGGGAAAGCCTCGGCCACGTGTGCTGTAATCGTTGTTGCGAGTGCGATAAAAAACCTGCAGGAACCACTAACTTTTTCCGAAGAGAATAAAATGCTTTTAAAAACAGGTGGGTATGTTGGGCCGGTCCGTATTGGGCAGCGCTTGTCTGCGCGCCAGGAAGACCTGTGCCGGAGGTGAGTGGTGACCAAGACGGAGCCATGCACATTGGCTCCTGGTTGTTCTACCCGGAATTGAATCGGGTCAGGGATGCCAACTCAGTCGTTCAATTGGAACCCAAGGCCGCGCTGGCACTGAAGCTGCTGGCTGAGCGAGCCGGCAAGCCCGTGACGCGCCAGGAACTACTCGATGCCGTGTGGGCCAACGTGGTGGTGAGCGACGATGCACTCACTCAGGTGATCATCAAGCTGCGCAAGGCACTGGGAGATGACGCGCGCAACCCTCGTTACATCCAAACTATCCCGAAACGCGGTTACTGCCTGCTGGCAGAGGTAAAGGCCGGATCCAATGCTGCCCATGCGCCGGCAAAGCGGCCGGCAATCATCACTTCGGATAAGCGCCGCAACCCAGCCCGGATCGTAGTGGCCTTGGTGGTGATACTGGCAGTGGGGGTGCTCGGGTATCTGCTTGTCGATGATCAACCGCTGCCCAATGTCGAGGCAGACACCGCGGACGAGGCAGCATCTCCTGCTGCCGCGACGCTGATGGTCATGCCATTCGAGGGGGTTACCGGGAGTGAGCGCGAGCGGCGTTTTGCACGAGGCATGCGTGCCGACCTGGTCACCGACCTGGGCGGGCTGTCCGACCTGGTCGTGATCAGCCCATCGATGGACGGGATAGCTCCGGCAGCGTCGCGCTATCAGGTTTATGGCGACGTGCAGCAGGTCGGTGAGTTGATCGGTGTGCATGTGCGCTTAGTGGAATCAGAATCCGCTCGGCAGTTATGGTCACAACGCTATGAACGCAGGTTGGACGATTTTTTCCAGGTCCAGCGGTCGATCAGCCGCGACGTCGTACGGCAACTCGCGCTCGAAGTGACGGCGGCGGACCTGCAGCGTCTGGCCGATCGGTACACGCCAAGCCTGGATGCCTACGAAGATTTTCTGCGCGGCCAGGCTGAGCTGTTGATACGGGGACGCGAGGCGAACATGGCCGCTCGTCACTGGTACCGCGAAGCCCTTGCGCATGATCCGAATTTTGCGCGAGCGTACGCTGGCTTGGCGTTGAGCTTTGCAGCCGACTACAGAAATCATTGGACCCAGGATGGCCAGGGGGCGCTGCGGCTGGCGCAAGAGATGGCGCAGACCGGTGCCCAGATAGATCCCAATATCTCGGAGGTGTATTGGGTGCTTGGCTATGTCGCGGCACAGTACCGGCAGCACGAAAAGGCGTTGCTTCATCTGCAGCGGGCGCTCGAGATCGATCATTCCTACGCGGACGCGTACGCACTCATGGGCGGCATAAACACTTACATCGGTCGACCTGAACTGAGTATCGGCCAGCTACGCGACGCGATGCGCCTCAACCAGGATGCCGGCTACCTGTACTACTTGCTGCTCGGCCGGGCTTACTATTTCACGCAAAAGCCTGAGCAGGCGATGATCAATCTGAGTGAATCCCTTGCACGCAATGCGACCAACCTCGAAACGCATATCTATATGCTGGCGGTGGCAGCAGCGCGGGACGACGCTGATACGGTGGAATGGGAAGCCGAGGAGATTGGGGTGATTGCGCCGGAGTTCAGTATAGACGTTTGGTTGGAGACCTATCCCATGACCGACCGGGGCCAGCGCGAGATGCTTGGGGACGCATTTGATCGTGTGGAAATGTAGCCTTGGGTTCCAATTGTTACTTGGCAACCGTCAACAGTTCTTTCGACTATCGGTATGCGTCGGCGATATCGTCGTCGGCCCTATTTCCCGCCGCTTCAACTCCGCAGCGTCCTCAGGAGATCCATGCCGGCCAACACTTCCGGCCTAACCCTTTGCCGGGGCGTTGGCACAAGGAGAGAAAAGCGCCCCATCGATCCAGTAAGATTCGCCAGGCACCCTGAGGCCAGCAGCACCATCGGCGCAAGTTTTTTTGTGATACACCCTTACCTTGCCGAAATGCCGTGACACTTGATAACACCAAACCACCCTCGCAACTCGCGGATAACGGCGGACGCCGTGTGCTGGTCATCGGTCCACGCCGCGCGTTGATCGATCACCTGCGCACGCGCGGCATTGCTTTCAGTGTATGGCGGGAGCACGCCAGCTTTGCGATTGCGGATGCACAACAGGTGCTGACCGCACCCCTCTGGAACACGACAGAAAAGCTCAAGCGCACGATTACCGAGGCGTTCGGTGATACGCATTACAGCCATGTGATCGCGGGCACTGAAGGCGCCGTGTACCCCGCCGCACTGGCCCGCAGACTGCTCGGTGC
>JAGRHB010000097.1:2551-7238 GCA_020445245.1 Gammaproteobacteria bacterium | reverse complement strand
ACGAAGATCCCGAAACTGTTGACCCCGGAGATGACCCCGTCGAAGGACTCGCCGACCTTGTCGAGCATGTACTCGCACTTCAGGGTGTCGGCGGCGTCACGTGTCGCATCGTCGGCGCGCCGCTCGGTCGCGGAACAGTGCTCGCCCATCGCCGTCAGGTGCTGATGGGTGTAGTCGAAGGTCGCCGGTGCCTCACCACTCAGCAGGTGCTTGAGTGCACGATGGACCATCAGATCGGGATAGCGACGGATCGGCGAGGTGAAATGTGCATACGCCGGGAACGCGAGCCCGAAGTGACCGACATTGTTGTCCGAATACACCGCCTGCATCATCGAACGCAGCAACACGACCTGGATGACGTGAAAGTCCGGGCGCGCCTTGACCCGATCGAGGAGATTCGCATAGTCCTTGGCCGTCGGGCTGTCGCCACCTTCCAGCCGCAATCCAAGCTCACCCAGAAACTCTGACAGGTCGGCGAGTTTCTGCGCACTGGGTTTCTCGTGGATGCGGTACAGCGCCGGCATCTTGTGGCGCAGCAGGTGGCGCGCCGCAGCGACATTGGCCGCCAGCATGCATTCCTCGATGACCTTGTGCGCATCGTGACGCACCATCGGCTCTATGGCCGCCAGCTTGCCCTGATCATCAAAGCGGAAACGCGTCTCCACCGTATCGAAATCGATGGCACCGCGCTCGGCGCGTGCGGTGTGCAGCAGTTGGTACAGGCCGTAGAGATCATGCAGGTGCGGCAGCACTGCGGCGTACTCCGCACACAGCGCCGGGTCACCATCGAGCAGCATCGCCCCGACCTTGTCGTAGGTCAGGCGTGCATGCGAATTCATCACGGCCTCGAAGAAACGCGAACGGAACAGATTGCCCTCGGTGTCGAAATACAGCTCTGCCGTCATGCACAGGCGATCGACATGGGGATTGAGCGAACACAGACCGTTCGACAGGATCTCGGGCAGCATCGGGATCACGCGATCGGGGAAGTACACCGAATTGCCGCGCTTGTACGCCTCCTCGTCGAGTGCCGTGCCCGGCGTCACATAGGCAGATACGTCGGCGATCGCGACCAGCAGGCGCCAGCCTTTCCTGGTGCGTTCGCAGAACACCGCGTCATCGAAATCACGTGCATCGGCACCGTCGATCGTGACCAGTGGGGTGGCTCGCAGGTCAACCCGACCCGCTTTCGCCGCCTCGGGCACTTCCGGCCTTAGCGCGGCGATTTCCAGCTCCACCGCATCAGGCCATTGCAGCGGTATGTCGTTGGCACGAATCGCCACGTCCGTTGCCATCCCGGGCGCAAGGTGGTCACCGAGGATCTCGATCACCTCACCGAGCGCCTGCCGCCATTGCTGCGGATGATCGGTGATGCGCACCACGACCATCTGACCGTGTTGCGCCCCCATCAGCCGGTCCGGCGGGATCAGGATCTGCTGAGGGATCCGCTTGTTGTCGGGCAGCAGGAATGCCACCCCGGCATCGATCTGCAGGCGGCCGACGATGTTTTCGAAGGCGCGCTCCAGCACCTCGACCACCGCGGCCTCGCGCCGGCCACGCCGGTCCATGCCAGCCACGCGGGCGACGATGCGGTCACCGTGCCACAGCACGCGCATCTCGCGCGGACTCAGAAACAGATCGTCGCCACCCTCGTCCGGGTGCATGAACCCGAACCCGTCGGGATGCCCGATCACCCGCCCGTGGATCAGGTCCTCATGGTTGACCACGCAGTAGCCACCGCGGCGGTTGCACACCACCTGGCCGTCACGCGACATCGCATTGACGCGGCGCGACAGAGCATCGATCTGTTGCGGGTCGAACAGCTCAAGCGCAGCGGCAAGATCATCGAAGCGCAGCGGCGCGCCGTGCTCCTCCATCAGGCTGAGAATGAACTCGCGGCTGGGGATCGGATTTTCGTATTTTTTGGCCTCACGGGCCTGATAGGGATCACGGGCGCGGTCGGCGCTGCGTGGTTTGCGTTTTGACACTGAAATGGGGTGCTCTGATAGAAGGAGACAAGTCCTATTGTAACGTCGAAGCCCTTGCGGGGTTGCAAAACCGCCTTGAGTGGCGTTTGCACACCTTGGCTGACCGCAAAAGACGTCTCGGGGGAGTACCCGCCCAATACCGCCGAAGTGGTGACCGGCAACCGACCCGGCATCTCAGGTTGACGCGGGCCGGTCCCCCAAAACGGTACGGTTACCCACCGGCGCCCTTCGCAGCAGCGAAGCGTCCACGACGATAACTGCGTCGATCAGTAGAGATGATAATGCTGTTTGCTGAGTATGGTGATTCCGGGCTTCATGATCCAATGCTGGATCTTCCTGCCCACGAGTCCTCGTGCAGACGCACCGATTCGGCAACAGTGAACTCTCCTGACAGCCGAACCGTGATTGCCCCCGTTTTCGCCCACAATCGCGACAGCTCGCAACGCGCCATTCTCCAAGCGAATCGGGACACCGGCGGTCGACAGGAAAAATGGTGCGCGTTACCCCCGACAGGTGGAGCCAGACAGGCGACCCTGTTGCACACGCCGCCGCACACGGTAGGGCGTTGACACTTAAGCGGACTGTCTGTACATTGCGCGCCTTCGCCGCGAAAGCCCTTTAATCCTGGGCTTTTCCACCTTTGCCGAAGTGGCGGAATTGGTAGACGCGCATGGTTCAGGTCCATGTCGGGGAAACCCGGTGGAGGTTCAAGTCCTCTCTTCGGCACCATATTGAATGGCCCGGCTCTGCAAAGAGCCGGGCTTTTTCGTCTGTGCAGCACGCCTCTCAATATCGTGCTTCGCCGAAAAAACACAGACATAAAAAAACGGGCGACCGCGGGGAGAGCGGAGGCCCGTCAAGCGCTGTCTTCGCGCCAGAGGAGAGCGGTGTGCTATCTGCCGTTCCTGGCCGAAATGAGCACGTTCACGCTTCATGTGGCGGCACCTTGTCACCGGGATTTAGCAATTGGTCCTTTAAATTCCCAGGTCACGGAATGCGGCGGCCTGACGATCGGCACCGTATGGTCCACAATTGCCCCCGAGAACCCATTGGATCATCCACACCGGAGCGGCCGGGAACCATGCCAGCCAGGCTCAGCGCACTCAAGGCAGACATCACCAAGCTGCGCGTCGACGCGGTGGTGAACGCCGCCAACACGCGACTGCTCGGTGGCGGCGGCGTGGACGGCGCCATCCATCGTGCCGCCGGACCGCAGCTGCTGCAGGCCTGCCTGGCGCTTGGCGGCTGCTCCACAGGGGACGCCAGGCTCACACCGGGATTTGCCCTGCCTGCGGAGTTCGTCATCCATACCGTCGGCCCGGTTTGGCACGGCGGAGACAGGGGCGAGCCGCAGCTGTTGGCTTCGTGCTATCAACGCTGTATCGAGGTGGCGGCCGCACACGGATTCAACAACATCGCCTTCCCCTGCATCAGCACCGGGGTGTACGGCTTCCCGCCCGACCTGGCGGCACCGATCGCGGTTGAGACGGTGCGCACCGTAGCCGCCCGCTACGACGCTCTCGAGCAGGTCGTCTTCTGTTGCTACTCCGACCAGGACCTGTCCATCTATCAGGACATCCTGGACACACCGCAGCCGCTGCACGCCTCGGCCTGAAACCGGTTGCCTGGGCCGACGCGCGTGGGCGGCGCGATCGGGATTCGTTATCATGCAACCGACGCTGTACGTCATTTTCAGAGGAGACAAGCGATGTCGAACGAAGGCTACCACGAGCCGATCGAAGAACTATCCGACGAGACCCGAGACATGCATCGCGCCATCGTCTCGCTGATGGAGGAACTCGAGGCCGTCGACTGGTACAACCAGCGCGTCGACGCCTGCAAGAACCCCGAGCTGAAAGCGATCCTGGCGCATAATCGCGACGAGGAAAAAGAGCACGCAGCCATGGTCCTTGAATGGATCCGGCGCCAGGACCCGTCGTTCGACAAGGAACTCAAGGACTACCTGTTCACCGACAAGACCATCGCTCACCATTGAACACCCGCCATGTCGCGGCATCGGGTACCCGGTCGCTCTGAGGCCGGCTGCCCGTGAATCCCGGGGTGGTGTCGGGCTGACGTGCGATGTATTACTTCGCTTACGGATCGAATATGTCGAGTCAACGTCTGCGACAACGCGTGCCGTCGGCACGTGTTGTCGCCGTCGCCAGCCTGCGCGGCCACCGTCTGGCATTTCACAAGTCCGGCCGCGACGGCTCTGCAAAGTGTGACGCCGCGCCGAGCCCACATGCCGGCGACCTGGTTTTCGGCGTCGTTTACGTCATCGACAGGGCACACAAGGCACGGCTGGATACCGCGGAAGGCCTCGGCAAGGGCTATGACGAAAAGACCGTCACCCTACACTGTGCCGACGACGCCACCATGACCGCGTTCACCTACTGCGCGACTCTCGTCGATCCGGACCTGAAACCCTTCGATTGGTACCGAGAACACGTGCTTCGCGGCGCCTGCGAACATGGCCTGCCGGCCGCCTATGTCGCTGCCATTGCAGCAGTTGAATCGATCGAAGACCCCAATTCACAGCGGCAGTGCCGCGAGCGTGCCATCTACTCCTGACCGCCACCGACCAATCACTGCGGAACCCCTTCATGAACAAGAAAACCCTCGGCATCCTGGTCGCGCTGCTGGCCGCCCTGGTCGCGTTTCTCGACCAACAGGGGGTTATCCCGTCCGACGACCCG
>JAGRHB010000097.1:0-2453 GCA_020445245.1 Gammaproteobacteria bacterium | reverse complement strand
CGTGCCGACAACAGTTCGCGGACATTGGACTCGATGATGCGGTAGCCGACGTTGCCGTACAGCAGCTGTCGACCCTCGTTGAACACATAGGTCGGGCTGCCCTGGACGGCATAGCCTTTCGCCAGTTGCTCATCGTGATACAGCGCCGCATACGCCTCGCCACTGTCTATTCTGGCAATCACCGCATCGCGCCCGATCGGATCGTCCCCGAGCAGGGCCAGCAATACCGGCAGCTGCGAGATGTCCTGTGCCTGTTCGAAAAAAGCGGCACGCGTCCTGTCGATCAACAGCGAGTACCGCTGGCGCACCTCATCGCCGGACCGATCCGCCGGTGCATCGGCGACCAGGCACAACTCGACAGCCTTGAGAAAGACATGCGCCGTAACACAGGTCAGCGGACGGCATTCGGTCCATGCCCGTGCGTTTAATCGTGTGTGGGGCCACTGCCCGCAGACTTCCAGCATGTGGCTGCCGAAGCCGGCGAAGCCGCCCTGCTCCTTCCAACCCTCGCCTATCCTTGCCCGGGTGTCGGCGAACAATGGGATGAAACGGTGTCGAATGCGGACATCGCCGCCGAAGTTTCGGGTCAGCTCGTCCAGCCTGATCTGCCCTCCATAGGCCCACACGCACAGGATGTCCGAGAAATAATCGATAGAGATCACGCATCCTCACCAGGTCATTGAAAAAATCATGGCTCCTTTACCGGCCAGCCGCACGCACGCCGTCGAGCACCGCCGCCGAGGGCGCGACCGGATCGGCCGCCGAGCCCAATTCCGGCAGACGCTTGCTGGAGATCTCGACATAGGCACGGTAACGCTGCCGGATGTCACGCACATAGCCCACCGGTTCGGTACCCCGCACATAACCGTGGCGCGCCTTGCTGGCATATTGCTTCTTCGACAACAACAGCATCGCCTTTTCCGCGTTGTCGAACCAGCGGTCGCCATCCATGCCCTGTTGCCGCGCCAGTCGCCGCGCGTCCTCGACATGGCCGTGCCCCGCATTGTAGGCGGCGAGCGTGAACCACATACGCTCGTTGAACGGCAGCACGGGTTCGAAACGGTTGCGCACCCAGTCCAGGTACTTGATGCCGGCGTGGATGCCGTCCTCGGGTTCCTGAACCTTTGCAAACCCCATGAACTTCGCGGTGCGCGGCATCACCTGCAGCAATCCGCTCGCACCGGCAAAAGATCTTGCCTGCGGATCGAAGCGGCTTTCCTGATACATCTGCGCAGTGATGAGGCGCCAGTCGAAGCCATACTGCTCGGCATACTTGCGGGTAATGTCGTCGAATGGCGACAGCCCGTTGCTGGCGGCACCGCCGGGCCGGCCGTCCGCGAGGTCCCTGACATTGCGCGGGTTTCCGAAGTATTTTTTGTACAGGATGTTGTAGACGAGGCCCTTGTACTCTTTCCTGATGAAGCCATTGAGCTCGGCCAGCAGCTTGCCGTTCTGTGCCCGCACCGCCACGGCGTGGGCGCGATCGTCACTCAGCCTGAACCCGGACTTGACCGGCAGCCCACGTGCCAGCTCGATGTCGAGCAGATGGCCGTCCGCCACCGTGGCGTCGAGCTCGCCGCTTGCCACCCGCCCGATCAACTCCTCGGTCTCCATTTCCTCCGGCGCGGCCTGCAGGGAAAACCGGGCCCCCTTCGCGCGCAGTTCCACCAGATCCCTCCAGTAGGGGCTGGAGCGCCGCACGCTCACGGTAAGGCCCTGAAGGTCGCGCGCACAGGACACCGCATCGTCTGCATGCACCACCAGATGACGCGGTGCGTGATGGTAAGGGCGCGAGAACGTCAGGCCACGCGCCGCCGCGTCTTCGGACGGCTCGAGGAATCCGGCCGCCACGTCGGCGCGTCCTTCCAAGAGCCAATCGAGCAGTTGTTCATGGGTGTCCGGTACGATCACCTCGAGCCGCAGTTTGTTGGCGTCGGCGAAGGCCTTCGCCAGCTCGTACTCGAAGCCATGCAGCTCGCCCTTGTAGAGGAAATACGAGGCCGCGTTGTTGCGCAGAAGTATCCGCAGGACCTTGCGCTTTTTTATCCCTTCCCAGCCATCCTTGTGACGTGCACGTTCGTTGTCGGCAAGAAACTCCAGATGCAGGAACTTGTTGAGCGCGGCACGCAGCTTGTGGGCATCGGGCCTTATCCCCCAGGCGATATCGTGGGTACCGGGCAGATCAAAGGCAACCTGGATGTCGTCACGGTAGCTGAGGTACATGTTCGCGACATTGCTGTCGCGCACGGTCGCATCGATCTCCCCGTTGGCAACGGCATCGAGTTCCTCTTCGTCCGACATCCCACCCGGCCGTTCCACCAGCGTGATACCCGGAAACTGCCCGCGTATTGAGGTCAGGTGCTCCCAGAACGACGAGCTGCGGTCGATCATGACGCGCTGACCCTCCAGGTCGGCCGCACCCTTCAGGTCATTGCGGGACCTGGCGACAAGCA
>JAGRHB010000096.1 GCA_020445245.1 Gammaproteobacteria bacterium | reverse complement strand
CCGCCTGGCCTACCCGATTCGTGACGGTATTCCGGTGATGCTCGAGCAGGAGGCGCGCCGCCTGCCCGCCGATGAAGAGGTGACGGGCTAGTCGTATGGCCGGTTTTCGTGTCGTGATCCCTGCGCGCTTCGCGTCGCAGCGTCTGCCCGGCAAACCCCTGCTGGGCATCGTCGGCAAACCGATGATTCGCCACGTCTACGAGCGTGCACTCGAAAGTGGTGCCGACGAGGTCGTGATTGCAACCGACGATTCGAGAATCCGCGCCGCCGCAGAGGGATTTTCCGCCCCGGTCTGCATGACATCGCCGGATCATGTCAGCGGTACGGATCGCATCGCCGAGGTGGTCGATACGCTCGGGTGGCCGTCCGACACCCTGGTCGTCAATCTGCAGGGCGACGAACCACTGATGCCCCCGGCGTTGCTGTCACAGGTTGCCAGGGCGCTGGAGTCGCACGCCGACGCAGATATGGCGACGCTTGCGGTGGCCTTATCCGATCCGGGGCAACTGTTCGACGTGAATACGGTCAAAGTCGTGAGCGATTGCCACGGCTATGCGCTCTATTTCAGCCGGGCGACCATACCCTGGAAGCGCGATGTCTTCGACAAAGCCGTTGCTGCACAGCCGGATTGGCTCAACGGGGTCTACCGTCACTTGGGCATCTATGCCTACCGCGCGGGTTTTCTCACCGGCTACGCGAAGCTCCCTGTATCGCCGATCGAGCGTTTCGAGTCGCTCGAACAACTGCGTGTGCTGTGGAACGGTGGCCGAATTGCGGTGGACGTCGCCTCCGATGCGCCGCCTGCCGGAGTCGATACCCACGAAGACCTGGCGCGGGTGATCGCCGCGCTAAGCTGACCCGCCGCCGTGGTGGCTACCCTCCAGCAGCATCAGGATATCTTCCGAGTAACCGTCGCCGGAGAGGTCGGATATCTTCAGCGAGAGTGTGTTGGCGGCACGGCGGTTCGGGACGCCGTAAGCATTCTCTTGTACGCTTCTGGGCTGACAGTCTATGCAGCGCCTCAGCACGACCCTGTCGATGTCGCCCAACACCTCGATCAGGATCCAGACCTCGCCGAGGTAATCGAAGCGCCCGCCGATGAGTTGCCGCAGCCTGCGGTGCAGCGCATCCACGGTCATGTTAATAATACCGCCGGGCCGAAATAGGCGGGGAGAAGGTACAGTTGTTATGGTGAAGGTGCTCTTTGTCTGTATGGGGAATATCTGCCGTTCGCCCACGGCGCATGGCGTGTTTCGCGATCTCGTCGACAGGCAGGGGCTGGCTCATGCAATCAGCATAGACTCCGCCGGGACACACGCCTACCACGTCGGCAGCTCGCCGGACAAGCGTGCGCAGGCGACCGCAGCCCGTCGCGGTGTCGATCTTTCAGACCTGGTGGCGCGTCGTGTCGACGTCGGTGACTTCGATGAGTTCGACTATGTCCTGGCGATGGATCAGGACAACTACATGGCACTCAGTGCCGTGTGCCCGGATCAGCACGTCGACAAAATACACATGTTCATGGATTTCGCGCCGCAGATGCGCACACGTGAGGTCCCGGACCCTTACTACGGCGGTGCCTCCGGGTTTGATCGCGTGTTCGACCTGGTCGAGGCCGCGGCGGAGGGTCTGCTTGAAGAAATCAGGCGGCAACACCTGGGGTGATGTCGCCTGTTTCCTCCTCGGGCTGACCGGCCGGAATTGACCCCGACGACGTGACTGCTCAGTCGTTGCCCGAGGAGGGCGATGCCTTTGGCTCGGGCACCGTTTCCACTTTGGCGGCAGGTTTCGTCACCGCGCGTTCAGGCGATTCAGCCCTTGGGGTGGCAACTGCAGCTTTTGGCGTGTCCGGGCCTTCGTCCCTGCGCCGCTTGGGTGTTTCCAAAGCTGGTGTTGCAGCCGCCGTGGTCGTAGACAGTTGCACTGCCGCCGGGGCGCCTGCCGAGGCTGGGGCGGACGGTGCCTCGGGGGCGGGGTTGGGGGCCGACACATCGGTTCTGCCGGCAGGCTCTGCCGCCCTGGTAGCAGGTGCGCGGCGGTTGCCTCGGTCCTGCTGGCGCGGCTCAGGCTGAGCGGCCCCTTCGCTCGGTGCATCGCCGGCTTTGTTGTCTGGCGTTGCGTCATTTTGTGTCTGGCCTTCTGTCGCGGGCCGGTCGCCACTGCGACGCCGACGGCCACCACGCCGACCGCGGCGCGAGCTGCGCTTGACGGTGCCGTCGCCGGCCTCCCCCGAGGTGCCGTCCGCTGCCTGCGGGGCAGTGGGCGAGGCGTCTTTGGGTTCGATCGCCGGCTTTTCGACGGGCTGGGCGTCACTTCTCGGGCCAGTCGGCCGGTTCGATGACTCGTTGCGTTGACCACTGCTGCGCCGGTTGCGCGCCGGCCGTCCGTCGCCCTGTCGGTTACTTGCACTGCGCTGACCACCACGGCGTTGGCCGTTGCCACGAGGCTGATTTTCTTCTGGCGGCTTCTCGGCTGCTTCGGGCTGAGGCGGCTTTGCCTGCCCAGGCGCAGTTCGCGCGGTGCCCGCTTCGTCGCGCGGTGCGAAAATGCTGCTGAACAGGCGTTTGATGAAACCGCTCTCGCTGGTCGCCGGGCCTGGTACAGGAACGGGTGCGGGAGCTGCTGTCCGGTCTGTATCGACGTCAGTGTCAGGGCGCTGCGGCGCCGGCGACGCAGGTGCGATCTGCCTGACTGCGGGTTGCTCCACACGTGGTTGGGCGCGCTCGACCGGGGGCATGTTCTGCGGCTTGAATTCCTTCTCGAGGGCGTGACTGGGGGTCTCTTCGTCCTGGATGTCCTGGCGCCGCACACGCTCGATCTCGTATTTCGGGGTCTCGAGGTGGCGGTTGGGAATGAGCACGATGCTGACGTCGTGGCGCTTCTCTGCGTCCGCGATCATCTGCCGCTTCTCGTTGAGCAGGTAGGTCGCGACCTCGACCGGCAACTGCGCGGTCACGCGGCCGGTATTCTCTTTCAGAGCCTCCTCCTCAACGATGCGCAGGATAGACAGCGCGAGCGAATCGACGCTTCGGATGTGGCCGTGGCCGTCGCAGCGTGGGCAGACGCGGTGCGCCGACTCGCCCAGCGAGGGACGCAGGCGCTGTCGTGACATCTCGAGCAGGCCAAAGCGCGAAATGCGTCCGATCTGAACCCGCGCACGGTCTTCCTTCATCGCCTCTTTCAGGCGGTTTTCCACCTCACGCTGGTTGCGCGAAGGCGTCATGTCGATGAAATCGATGACGAACAGGCCGCCTAGGTCACGCAGCCGAAGCTGACGTGCGATTTCGTCGGCCGCCTCGAGGTTGGTGTTGAGGGCGGTTTCCTCGATATCGGCACCCTTGGTGGCGCGCGCCGAGTTGATGTCGACAGAGGTCAGTGCCTCGGTGTGATCGATCACGATGGCACCACCGGACGGCAACCTCAGTTCGCGACGGAATGCGGACTCGATTTGCGACTCGATCTGGTAGCGCGAAAACAGCGGCACCTCGTCTTCGTACAGACGCAGCTTGCGCAGGTATTTGGGCATTACCTGCTCGATGAACTGCTTTGCCTGCTCGAAAGTTTCCGGGCGGTCGACCACTATCTCGCCGATATCTGCACGCAGGTGGTCGCGGATCGAGCGGATGATCACGTTGCTTTCCTGGTAGATCAGGAACGGGGCCTTGCGCTCACCTGCGGATTGTTCGATCGCCTGCCACAGCTGCAGCAGGTAGTCGAGGTCCCATTGGAGTTCTTCGGCGTTCTTGCCCACACCGGCGGTTCGCACGATCAGGCCCATGCCCTCGGGGATCTCGAGCACGCTCATCGCCTCACGCAGTTCGGAGCGATCCTGGCCCTCGATACGACGCGATACGCCGCCAGCCCGGGGGTTGTTCGGCATCAACACCAGGTAGCGGCCGGCCAGCGACAGGAAAGTGGTGAGTGCGGCCCCTTTGTTGCCTCGCTCCTCTTTCTCGACCTGGACGATGACCTCCTGTCCTTCCTTCAGCAACTCGTTGATATTGCGTTTGCCGGCTTCGAATGCATCGTTGTTGAAGTACAGCCGGGAGATCTCTTTCATCGGCAGGAAGCCGTGCCGGTCGGCGCCATAATCGACGAAGGCGGCTTCGAGACTGGGCTCGACGCGGGTGATGCGACCCTTGTAGATATTGGCTTTCTTCATCTCCCGACCGGGAGATTCGATATCGAGGTTGTACAGCTTTTGACCATCGACGATGGCCACGCGCAACTCTTCTGGCTGAGTTGCGTTGATCAGCATGCGCTTCATTTATTTATCCTTGTTGCCCCAGCGGCGGCCTGACGAACCACAGACGGCTGTCGCGCCGAATTGCGCGAATGGAATAACGCGCGAATCGACCCGTGCAGAGGTCTGGGCCCAAAAAACCGGGCAAAGGCGAAATCAGTGATGACATGCGAATGGCCATGGCCCGTGGTGCTGGATCAGCTGCCGTCCACGTCCGGATTCAGTCATGCCGCTATTTTCTGGCGCTCGTTGCATGGGGTCGGGTAGCATTCTCACTTCGAAGAACGCGATCCGCTCGTCACGGGTTGCAAAGCAACTTGGAGAGGTTTGCGCCGCATGCTCGCGCGCTACGTCCGTACCGGGATTCTCCCGATGCGCAGAATTCATCTACCGAAGCGTGCTCCCGCTATGGCTCTTCGTGGCCACGCCGCACACCGCAGCTTCGGCGAAATATATCAAATTATCAGTCAGATGCATCATTTTTTGCGCATGTGGATGGGAAATGTCTGAGTCGGAGCAGGGGTCGTTGCGTGCGCAGTCGGTCACGGTCGATGAAAACAACGACGGGCAGCGACTCGACAATTTTCTGATCACACAGCTCAAAGGGGTGCCGCGAAGCTGGGTGTACCGTGTTCTGCGTCGCGGTGAGGTGCGAGTCAACAGTGGGCGCAGCAAGCCCGCGCGACGCCTGCAGCTGGGCGATGTCGTCCGAATTCCGCCGCTGCGCCGCAGCGAGGGCACGGCCCGGCCGCCGACTCGAAACTTGATTGAATTGATAGAAAACTCAATTAGCTACGAAGATAGTCTCATCTTGATAGTGAATAAACCTGCCGGGCTGGCAGTGCATGGCGGCAGTGGTCTGTCGCACGGCGTGATCGAGATTCTGCGTGCCTCGCGTGCCGATTCGCCGTATCTGGAACTGGCGCACCGGCTTGATCGTGACACCTCAGGCTGCCTGATGCTGGCCAAGAAACGCAGTGCCCTGCGGACCCTGCAGGAACTTCAGCGTGGCGGAAAGATCGAAAAGCGCTATCTGGCTCTTCTGGCCGGCCGGATTCGCAAAGGCGGTTGGCGCGCGGACCTGCCGTTGCAGAAGAACACCCTGCACAGTGGCGAAAGGGTGGTAAAGGTGGATCCGGAAGGCAAGCCCGCGGTGACGCATTTCACTGTGCTAAGGCGGTTCGCCGAAGCTACCTTGGTTGAGGCGGTGCTGGAGACGGGGCGCACCCACCAGATTCGCGTCCATGCGGCAGCCAACGGGACGCCCATCCTTGGGGACGCGAAATATGGCAGCGAGGCGGCTGATCGCGCCTTACGGGAACTTGGGCTGCGGCGCCTGTTCCTGCATGCCGCGTCGCTGCGATTCACCTGGCCGGAAGATCACAGAAAGTTTGCCGTCGAGGCGCCCCTGCCTGCAGATCTGCAGACGGTCCTCGCGGCGCTGGAGACACATGAAAAGAACGTTCGAACTGGTGGTGTTTGACTGGGATGGCACCCTGATGGACTCGGAGTCACGCATTGTGACCTGCATGCAGCGGGCCGCGTCGCAGGTGGGTGTGGCTGTTCCGGACAACGCCGCGGCCCGGGATGTGATAGGGCTCGGGCTGATCGAGGCGGTACAGCGCCTTTTCCCGGTTGCCGATGCGCCTGCGGTCGCAGCGCTGGTCGACGCCTATCGTGCACACTGGCTCGGAGACGAGGTCGTCCCGGCACCGATGTTCGCCGGTGCCGGTGAAATGATCGAGCGCCTGTTCGACGCCGGTGTGTTGCTCGCGGTTGCCACTGGCAAGAGCCGGCGCGGGCTGGACAAGGCACTGGAAGAAAGCGGGCTGGGCCGTTTTTTTCATGCGACGCGTTGTGCCGACGAAGCGTTCTCCAAGCCGCATCCGCAGATGCTCCAGGATATCCTCACCGATCTCGATACAACGCCCGGCCGTGCCGTGATGGTCGGCGATACCGAGTACGATATGCAGATGGCACGCAATGCCGGTGTTTCGGCCGTGGCCGTGTCACACGGTGTTCACGCGCCTGCGCGCCTGCTGGCCAACGGGGCTGACGCGTGTTTCGACGATCTCTTCCAACTGTCCGACTGGCTGCACGGCACAGTCGACGTGAACGGAGTCTGAGCGGTGGAGTGGAAAACAGGATCGGACGGTGATTGGCACAGGGATCTCGTTGAAAAACTGGCGGCAGACGCATTGGTCGAACGCCGTCGGGCAAGGCGTTGGGGTATCTTCTTCAAGCTTCTGACCTTCGCGTACCTGGCGTTTCTGCTGGTGCTCCTGATTCCGAAGGACTGGGCGGATACCACCATGGGCAAGAAGTCACATACGGCGTTGGTGGAACTCGAAGGTGTGATTGCGGCGGGAGAGAAGGCCTCGGCGGACAACATTGTGACCGGGCTGCGCGATGCGTTTGAGGACAAGCAGACCAAGGCGGTGGTACTGCGGATCAATTCACCTGGTGGCTCGCCGGTTCAGTCCAGTGACATACACAAGGAGATCCTGCGCCTGAGGGCGAAGTACCCGGATATCCCTTTGTATGCTGTGGTAAGCGATGTCTGTGCCTCTGGCGGCTACTTTGTTGCTTCGGCCGCCGACAAGATCTATGTCAACGAATCGAGTGTCATCGGTTCGATCGGTGTACTGATCAACGGCTTCGGATTCGTCGACACGATCCAGGAGTTGGGTATCGAGCGGCGCCTGATGACCGCAGGCGAGCACAAGGGCATCCTGGATCCCTTCACCCCGCTCAGCGAGTTCGACAGGGTGCATGTATCCGGCCTGCTCAAGGACCTGCACGAGAATTTCATCGGGGCCGTAAAAACCGGGCGGGGCGACCGCCTGAAAGCCGATGACGCGACGCTGTTCAGTGGGTTGTTCTGGGATGGCAACGAAGGCATCCGGCTGGGCCTGGCCGACGAGATCGGTAGCGCCGGCTATGTGGCGCGCGAGGTGGTGGGTGCCGAAGATCTGGTCGATTTCACCGCCAAGGAAGACCCGCTCGA
>JAGRHB010000095.1 GCA_020445245.1 Gammaproteobacteria bacterium | reverse complement strand
TAGTCTCGTCATGATGCCCCAAGTGCAACACGATCGCAGTGCGCTGCGATGGATCCGCGGTGAGCTTGACCAGTCGGTGCGTGAATCGCGCATCGCGTTGGAGGATTACGTCGAAGGGCAGCACGCGAGGCTGCAGGCCGGCATCGACCTGCTGCACCATGTGCACGGCGCGCTCGATATGGTGCAGGTCTATGGTGGTGCCATGCTGGCCGATGAGATGGAACAGCTGGCGCTGGCGATGTTTCAAGGCCGGGTCAAGCGCCCTGATGCCGCTGCAGAGGCGCTGATGCTCGGCATGGTTCAGCTGCCCGCGTATATCGAAAAGGTCGAGGGTGGCGGTGCGGATGTGCCGTTGGCCCTGCTGCCGCTGATGAACGACCTGCGCGCAGCGCGCGAGGCGCCGCTGGTATCCGAGACCTCACTGTTCGCGCCCAAGCTCAATGCCGTCATCGCGGCAGAAACCGTCCGGCCGGGTTCGGGCAATCGTGAACTTCCGCAGCTGATTCATCATCAGCGCAACCACTATCACAAGGCGTTGCTGCACTGGATTCGTGGGCAGGACGTAGCCACCGCGCTGATGCAGATCCGTGATGTGCTCGATACCCTCCACAGCGCCGCCGGCACCGCCCGTCTGCGGCGCCTGCTGGATGCGGGTGAGGCGCTGGCCAAAGCATTGCTGGATGACGGGCAGGCGCCCGCGCCCGCGGCGAAGCCGTTGTTCGGCAAGCTCGACCGCGTGTTCAAGCAGGTCATGGATCAGGGTGAAGAAGCGGCAATGCTCGACTTCCCGGTCGATCTGCTGAAGAACATGCTGTATTACGTTGCCCGCTCGACTTCCCAGGATCCTGCGGTACTCGCGGTGAAACAGACGGCGGACCTGGCGAACAATTTCCCCGAGCAGATGCAACAGGGTGTCGTGGCCGGTTCGCTCGGCGGGCCGGATCGCGAGTTGTTCCAGGCGGTCGGCGATGCCCTGGCACAGGATCTCGGTGACGTGAAGGACCAGCTGGATCTTTTCATGCGCAGCGACCGCAGCCAGCTGGCGCGTCTGACCGGTCTGGCGCAGCCGATACAGCGTATCGGCGATACCCTTGGCATGGTAGGGCGTGGTGACCTGCGCACCCGACTGAAGCGCCGCTGCGAGGAACTGCGTGCGGTCGAGGCGTCGGGCGAAGCAATGCCTGACGGGCACCTGATGACGCTTGCCGGTGACCTGCTGTTTGTCGAGTCGGCATTGGCCGGTCTGGCTGGCGGTGCCGCACCCGAAGGCGCCGCGGATGCGGCCGTCGAGCCGAGTCTTTCGGCGGGCGAGTTGCGGCAACACCTGCGTGCTGCCGTCGATGAGGCCCTGGTCGAGCTGGCGCACACCAAGGACACCATCCTGCAGTACCTTGAATATCCCGAACAGGTTCGGCAGTTGATCGATGTGCCATCACGGCTGCACCTGGTGGCCGGCGTACTGCAGATGCTCGAATTGCCCGAAGCCGGCCGGCTGCTCGGTGATCTGAAGCCCTATGTCGCGGCGCTTGCAAGTGGCGAGGAGCAGGTGCCGGACGCGCAGCGTCGTGATGCCCTGGCGGACGTGATTGTGAGTGCCGAGCTGTACATGCAGAGTGCGATCGAGCCCGGTGCCGATCGCGCGAAGTTGCTCGCCTTTGCCGAAGCCGCACTGCAGCGGCTTGGTCTGCGGCAGGTGGAACCGACCGGACCGGCTCCGGCCGCACAACTCGAACCTGTAGCTGTCGCGCTGGAGGAAGAGCCTCCGGCACAGCAGGACCTGACACCGGCGAGTGTGGCGGAGGAACCCCAGGAGGAGCCGGCAGCGGTCGTCGCGGCGGATGCGGAGGACGCAGAGGAATCGCCGATCGATTTGGCAGGTACGGGGAACGCGGTTGTGATGCAGCCGGCGGGCAGCGACACGGTCGATGTCGATTCGGAGATTCTCGAGGTGTTTGGCGAGGAGGCCGAGGAAGAGCTGCAGTCGATTCAGGCGTGCTTCCCAAGATGGCGGGCCGATCGAGCCGACCGCGAATCCCTGCTGACAATGCGTCGTTCCTTCCATACGCTCAAGGGCAGTGGACGGATCGTCGGTGCCAGAAATATCGGCGAGTTTTCCTGGTCGATCGAGAATATGCTCAACCGTGTGATCGACGGTACCGTACCGGTGACTGGCGATCTGCTGCAGCTGATGGACGAGGTGGTGGCGACGTTGCCGGTGCTGGTCGCCGAGAGTGCCCGGCCCGGGCATCGCGACACCGATGTCTCTGCGCTTGCCAACCGCGCGGATGCCCTTGCGTCGGGGGCTCCCGCCGCCACGCCGGCACCGGCCGGCGACGTGCAGCCGACGGGCCCCGGAGAGGACCTGGCAGTTGGCGAACTACAGGACATCGACGCCACCTCAGAGTTGAGCGAACTGTCGCTGCAAATCGAAGATGACCTGACATCCGACGACACCCTCGAGCTCGAATTCGACGCAAGCAGCGTAGCGCTGTCGCCAGATGACGTTATGTCCACAGACGCAGGCGTCGTTTCGGATTCGAGCGCCGTACCGGCGGATGAGGCGGTGGTCACAGTGACTGCCGATGAGGTTGGGGCTGGTCATTTTGCTGATCAGGGCCCGGTCGCCGACGAGTCGATCCTGACGGATGCTCCGGTGCAGGATTCGGAGTTTCTGGATCTCGAGCCGAGCGCCGTGGATGGCGCGGATTCCAGCCTCAATGCGGTCTTTTTGAGCGAGGCAGAAGGGCATCTGAACGTCCTTTCCGCATTTATTAAACGGGCCCGGGGCCTTGCAGGCGGCTGTGCCCTGGAAGACGGTGTACGGCGCGCCATGCACACGCTGCGTGGCAGTTCGAGCGCGGCCGGCGCAACCGGGATGGCCGAACTTGCCGAGGCGCTGGAGAATTTCAGCAACCTGATGTGTGATTCGAAGCGGCCTCTCGACAGCGGCATACTCGATCTGCTCGAGCGCAGCCACCAGACGCTGTCGGCACTTGCGGCCGCGGTCGAGGATCCACACCGTGACGCCACCGGATGGGAGGCGCTGCGCGACGAGGTCGACCGCTTGACTGCCGCAATGGCACAACCACCTGCCGCAACCGGTGATGAAGGAGAGACATCGCAGGCATTGGAGGCCTTGGATCCCGAGCTGGTGGAGATCTTCCTCGAAGAGGCCAGGGAATTGCTGGAGGCACTTGAAGGAGAGCTTGGGGACTGGCAGTACGCGACCTCGGACGACCAGATGCCAGTGGCCAAACTGCAGCGCACGCTCCACACGATGAAAGGCGGTGCGCGTCTGGCCGGCATCGCCACTGTCGGTGATCTCAGCCATGCGCTGGAGTCAGTCTTTGAGAGCGTGGCCGAACGCCGCATCGTCGGTAATGAGCACCTGAAGGGGCTCGTGCGTCACGCCACCGATGCCCTCGCTCAGGATATCGAGATCCTGATGCGCGGGGTGATGCCAGCAGCGCATACCGCGATCATCGACCGGCTTGAGACAGCGGCGCGTGGCCGCGAGTGGGACGACATAGCTGCGGTCGAGGCGGTTATCACAACGCACGATGAGGTTTCGCAGCTCGTCGAACCCCAGGCGCAGCCCGAACCAGAACCAGAGCCACAACCAGAGCCAGAGCCAGAGCCAGAGCCAGAGTCCCAGGCCGCCACGCCGGGTGATGCGATGCCCGAGGCGGAAGAGGACGTGACGACCTTGGGTGGCAGTGAGGCTGTGCCTGCGCAGGGCGTCGCGTCGACATTGCAGGGTGCCCAACAGCCGGCACATGACGATGTGGCGGAACTTGCCGAGAGCGAGCCGGATGCCGAGGATGAATTCGGCGCCGACTCCGAATTGCTGACGGACTCGCAGCTGATGACCGACTCCGAGTTGCTCGGTGATTCCAGCTTCCTGGTTGCCGGTTCGGTGGTGGCCTCGGATGGCGGCCCGGTGGGCACCGTTGTCAAAAGCGATTCCACGGTAGTCCAGTTTCCTGGCGGTGGTCGCCATCTCGACGAAGAGGGATTCGTCCCGCGCCGTCCATTACCGCAACAGGAGGCACCGTCGGCGACGGGCACCGAGCGCGTCCGGGTGTCGTCCGAGGCGCTGGACCAGATGGTCAACAATGCCGGCGAGGTGAGCATCTACCGCGCCCGCATCGAGCAGCAGAACAACAGCTTCGCCTTCAACCTCGGGGAACTCGGGCAGACCATCGACCGACTGCGCAGCCAGCTGCGTGACCTCGAACTGGAGACCGAGGCCCAGATACTGTCGCGCCATGAACGCGAGGGTGAATCGAGGGCCGATTTCGATCCTCTGGAACTCGACCGCTATTCGACCATCCAGCAGTTGTCGCGTGCACTGTCGGAGACCGTGGAGGACCTGTCCAACCTCGGCCAGTCGCTGAGTGAACTGAGCCGTGACACGGATACCCTGTTGCTGCAGCAGGCGCGCGTCAATACCGACCTGCAGGACGGCCTGTTGCGCACCCGCATGGTCAAGTTCTCAAGTCGCGTGCCGCGACTCGAGCGCGTGGTGCGTCAGACCAGTCACAGTGTTGGAAAGCAGGCCGGGCTCAAGGTAATCGGCGGCGGCGAGGACATGGATCGGGCGATTCTCGAACGCATGATGAGTCCGCTGGAGCACCTGCTGCGCAATGCGGTGTCTCACGGTATCGAGGATGCCAATACCCGCCTGGCCAACGGCAAGCCTGCCCAGGGCCTGATCACGCTGCACCTGGCGCGCGAGGGCTCTGACGTGGTGCTGACGCTGGCCGATGACGGCGCCGGGCTCGACCGTGCACGTATCCGTGCCAAGGCGGTCGAACGGGGCCTGCTCGACGAGGATGCCGCAGTCGATGATGACGATCTGTATCAGCTCATCCTGCAACACGGGTTCTCGACGGCGCAGGAGCTGTCACAGGTATCCGGTCGTGGGGTGGGCATGGATGTCGTACTTACCGAGGTCAAGCAGCTCGGTGGCACGCTGGAAATTGATTCGCAGCCCGGGCGAGGTACCGGATTCACGATCCGCCTGCCATTCACGCTGGCGATCACCGATTCGCTGCTGGTGACCCTGGGCGACGATATCTATGCGGTACCGCATAGCAGCATGGACGGGGTGGTGCGCATCCCGGTCGATGAACTGCGGGCCATCTATGGCGGTGAGCAGCCGGTGTTCAGGTACGACCAGCGCGATTACAACGTGCGTTATCTCGGCACCATGCTTGGCGTCCAGGCGCCACATATCAGCGAGGGGACACGTTGGCTGCCTCTTTTGCTGGTGCGCTCCGGTGAGCACCGTGTCGCGATCCAGGTGGACAGTCTGTTGGGCAACCGGCAGATCGTGGTCAAGTCCGTCGGGGCTCAGTTGAGCACGGTGCGCTGGTTCACCGGCGGCACCATACTCGCTGACGGGCAGATTGCGTTGATCCTCGACGTCAACAGCCTGGTTCGCATGGACAGTGCGCAGCAGCTCGTTGCGCCTGCGGAGACGTCGGTGCCGGTGAGCAAAGGCGTGTCGGTGATGGTGGTCGACGATTCGATCACTGTGCGCAAGGTCACCAGCCGTCTGCTCGAACGCCACAACATGCACGTCATCACGGCCAAGGATGGGGTGGACGCGGTGACCCTGCTGCAGGAGCAGCACCCGGACGTGATGTTGCTGGATATCGAGATGCCACGTATGGACGGTTACGAATTGGCACGCCACATGCGAAGCACGCCGGAGCTGAGCGATATTCCAATCATCATGATCACCTCTCGTACCGGCGACAAACACCGCAGCCGCGCCCTGGAGCTGGGTGTGAAGCGCTACCTGGGTAAGCCTTATCAGGAGGCTGAACTGCTCGAAAACATTTACACCGTGTTGGCGGATTCGGGATTGTGAGTCAGCGCGACGACGAGATCCGCTGCATGCTCATCCCGTTGCGTGACGGGCGTCTGCTGCTACCGAATGCGGCAGTTGCCGAGGTCATCGGCTATCGTGAACCGGACGCGCTGGATCATCAGTTGCCCTGGCTTCAGGGCAAGGTCGGCTGGCACCAGCGTGATATCCCGGTGGTCGATTTCGAGCGTCTGCTCGGACGTGCGGATGCCGGTGGTGGCATCCGGCAGCGTATCGCCGTGTGTTACGCCCTGCAGCCCGAAAGCGCATGGCCCTTGATCGGGCTGGTGGCACAAGGCATACCGCGGTTGTTGCGGGTGCAGCGTGAGGTGATCGAGTTTGCCGGGACGCCGGCGTCGGGCGCGTCGCCTATCAGGATGCGGATCTCGGTTGGCGGCGAGGAACTGATGGTGCCCGATCTGGACTATCTGCATACGCAGTTGCCCACCGGCTGAGCCAATTCGCGGCTCAGCGAAAATCACCCCACAGGACCTGGATTGCCGCCAGCGCGGCCAACGGTGCCGTTTCCGTGCGCAGCACGCGCGGCCCCAGCCGTACGTCGGTAAATCCGCTCCTGATCGCCAGCCCGCGCTCTCCCTCGCTCAGACCTCCTTCGGGTCCTATCAGCAGGTTCAACTCACCATCCGGTGGCGCAGCGGTCGCCAGGGTGTTGGCGGCCTTGTGGTAAAGCATCAGACCCGTTCGCTGCGCGGTGAGCCATTCGTCGAGTGCCCGGGGCGGGTGGAGCACTGGGACGCGACTGCGTCCACTTTGTTCGCAGGCGCTGACGATCACCCCCCTCCAGTGTTCCATACGCTTGTCACGGCGCTCCAACGTCAACTGCACGACACTGCGTATGGTCAACAGGGGGGTCAGTGCCTGTACCCCGAGTTCGACCGATTTCTGGATCGCAAAATCCATCCTCTCGCCGCGCGATATGCCGATCCCGAGGTGGATAGGCAGTGCGGTCTCCGGTTCGGTGGAGAGCACGTCGCCGATTCGGGCGCTGCATCCGCGGCGGTCGCAGCGCGTCAGCTCGGCGGCATAGTCCCGCCCGTCACCATTGAACAGGACGATCGACTGACCTGTCCTCAGGCGCAGTGCCTGGGTCAGGTAGCGGCATGCGCGCTCGTCCAGTACCACCTCGCCGCCGGGTGCAAGCGCCTGCGTGGTATGGATGCGGGACAGGCGCATACGAGGCACCGGCCTCAGCCCGCTGCTGCGTCCAGGCCCAGGTTGTCCCAGATCGCCAGCGTCGGCTCGGCCTGGTTCATGGTGTAGAAGTGCAGGCCCGGTGCATCCATGTCGAGCAGGCGCCGGCACAGGTCGGTGACGACTTCGGTGCCGAGTTTGCGGATGCTCTCCATGTCGTCGCCGTAGCCTTCGAGGCGCTTGCGCAGCCAGCGTGGAATCTCCG
>JAGRHB010000094.1 GCA_020445245.1 Gammaproteobacteria bacterium | reverse complement strand
ACCCCCTGTTCCCCGATAGGATTCATGACCTGCGCCTCCGGCATGCCAATGTACAGTGAAGGCAAGACCACAGGTGCCACGATCAAGGCGGACATCGATCTGACGTCACAGGACGTCATGCGCGTGGGGGGCGAGTACCAGCGTTATCGCCTCGACGACTACTGGACCCCCTCCGGTGGTGGCATGTGGCCCGGTACTTTCCTGAACATCAACGACGGCAAGCGCGATCGCGCGGCTGTTTTTGCCGAGTGGGAGTCACAGCTCGGCCCCGAATGGCTGACACTGCTCGGCGTACGCTACGAAAGGGTGAAAACGGACGCCGGCGATGTACAGGGCTACAAGACGACGGCCCCGGCACCCGGCAATCAGATTGCCGAGGCGGCTGCGTTCAACGCGCTTGACCACGAGAAGAACGACGACAATATCGACCTGACCGCACTGGTGCGTTACTCCTATGACGCCAATCTGGACATGGAGTTTGGTTTTGCACGCAAGGTACGCTCGCCAAACCTCTACGAACGCTATACCTGGTCCACTTGGGCGATGCCGGCCGCGATGAACAACTTTGTCGGTGACGGTAACGGCTACGTGGGGAACATCGACCTTGAACCTGAAAAGGCGCATACGGTATCAGCGACCTTCGATTGGCATGCGACCGATCGTCACTGGGAGTTCAAGGCCACGCCTTACTATACCCATGTGAACGACTACATCGACGCAATCCCCGTCGGGGTCTGGGTACCGAACCAGTTCAATGTTCTTCAATATGCCAACCAGTCGGCACGGCTTTACGGCATCGACTTGTCCGGACAGATGCCGCTGGCGCGGAACGACTGGGGATCCTGGGGGCTGAAGGGGTTGGTGAATTATACCGACGGCAAAAACCGCGACAGCGGCGACAATCTTTACAATATCATGCCACTCAACGCCCGATTCACACTGACACAGGAAGTCGGGGGTTGGAGCAATGGTATCGAGCTGGTAATGGTGGATGACAAGGATGATGTCTCCAGTGTGCGCAACGAGGTCAGGACATCGGGCTATACCCTGGTCAATCTGCGCGGCAGCCATTCCTGGAAGCAGGTGCGCGTGGATTTTGGCGTCGAGAACCTGTTCGACACCTTCTATTCGCTGCCGACGGGTGGCGCCTATACCGGGCAGGGCACGACCATGCAGCTCAACGGTATTCCATGGGGCATCGCTGTTCCTGGAATGGGGCGTTCGTTCTATGCCGGGGTGAACGTGTCGTTCTGAGAGGCAGGCCTGTGTGAAGCGTGCGACGTCGGTGGTCTGCCGGCGTCGCACGGGAGCCGTGACAACGGCGAGGCTTCAAACGGGACGCCTGTGTGCCGTGACGAAGGAGACCGGAAAGTGTTTGAACAATGGATATGAGCGGGTTTGATCAGGCGTCGCTGATGATCCTGCTCAAGGGTTATCTGGATATCACCGTGTTCGGTGTGCTGGGCTTCATGAGTTTCCTCATGATCGCCTATGCCGTCGAGCGCACGTTGTTCTTTGCGCGTGTGGATCTGGCTGACTTTGCCGACCGTCATAATCTCGAGGTCGCGTTGACGCGCCATCTCACCGTCATTGCTTCGGTGGCCTCGAATGCACCCTATATCGGGTTGCTCGGCACCGTGCTTGGTATCCTGGTCACCTTCCACGACCTGTCACAGGGTGCGGAGCTTTCCGCATCCGCGGTGATGCTCGGGCTGGCACTGGCTTTGAAGGCCACGGCCGCCGGCTTGCTGGTCGCCATCCCGGCCACGCTTATCTATAACGGGCTGGTGCGGCGGGTCGATGTGCTGACCGCGCGCTGGCACAGCCTACAGGGCGTGACATGAAGCCGATGTCGACGATGAACGTGATCCCGTTCATCGATATCATGTTGGTGCTGCTTGCCATCGTGCTGACCACGGCGACCTTCGTCGCTCAGGGCAAGATCCCTGTCACCCTCCCAAAGGCTTCCGAAGCGCAGCCGCTGCAACTGCATCAACCGGTCGAACTGACGGTCTCGGATGTCGGCAGCTTGTTCATCGATGGGCAGGAGGTGACACTGGACAGTCTGACACAGCGTCTCGCACAGTTGCACAAAGATACCCCGATGTTGTTGCGTGTCGATGAGAAGGCCCACTTCCAACACTTCGTTGCGATCATCGATCTGCTCAAGGCCGCGCAGTTGAATAATGTGTCCATCGCCACCAAAGCGCCGGGTGGTTGATGTCGAGCTGCCGTTGGATAGGGTTCGTGTTTTCCGGCCTGGTTCACCTGGCCGTGGTTGCCGCTATCGCCATCCCCGGGCCGGCTGCCGTGCAGTCGGCACAGAACGATCGGATAGTGCCAATCAGTCTCGACATGTTCGAACTGCCGGTGAAACCCAAAGTGGTGGAACCCGAGCCAGCGCCTGCGGCACTGCCTGAGCCACCGCAGGTCGAGGAAGTGCCTGCACCTGAAGAGATCGTTCAGCAGCTGCCGGAGCCGCCTCCACCGGTACCGGTTCCTGAGCCGGAGCCAATCCCGGAACCCGTAGCTGCGGAACCTCCAAAACCAGCGGTCAGACCGGTGAAAAAACCACCACCGGTAAAAACAGCGCGTGCGCCACGGGCCGCCGAGGCGCCGGCCGCCGTCGAGGTTCCTGCGCCGGAGGCAGCGAGGGTAGTGCGCGATGTCGTGATCGATGCCGCGCCGCGCACTGGACCGATAAAAGATTCCTACCTGGCCGAACTGGCGGCACAGATAAACCGCAAGAAATTCTATCCGCGTGCGTCCCGGCGATTCGGTGAGGAAGGCACGGTAGTGGTCAGCTTCGTGCTGCAGAAAGACGGTCGGGTGACCGACTTGGCGGTCGCCCAGTCCTCGGGGTCGGAGAGACTCGATGAGGCGGCGCTCACCACTCTGCAGCGGGTGATGCCATTCCGTCCGATTCCGGACGTGCTGCAGCGTGACGATTGGCCGATCTCGGTTCCGATCGCATTCAACCTGCGTCGCTAACCCGACAAACGACGAAGCCCGGCACATGGCCGGGCTTGAGTGGGTTGGCGGCCACATCCCCGGATGCGGCCGCCATTCTGCGGATCACTTGTTCTCGCGGTGGTCGATCAGGTTGTCCACCACCGTCGGGTCAGCCAGTGTCGAGGTGTCACCCAGCGCATCGATCTCGTTGGCGGCGATCTTGCGAAGGATGCGGCGCATGATCTTTCCGGAACGGGTCTTTGGCAGCCCCGGGGCCCACTGGATCAGGTTGACCTTGGCGATCGGCCCGATCTCATTGCGTACCAGCTTGACCAGTTCCGACTTCAGTTCATCCGTACCCTCCTCACCGGCCATCAGTGTGACATAGGCATAGATGCCCTGACCGGTCAGGTCGTGCGGATAGCCGACGACCGCTGCCTCGGCGACCTTCTCGTGCAGCACAAGTGCGGATTCGATCTCAGCGGTGCCCAGGCGGTGGCCGGAAACGTTTAGCACGTCGTCGACGCGACCGGTGATCCAGTAGTAGCCGTCAGTGTCGCGCCGTGCGCCGTCACCGGTGAAGTAATAGCCCGGGAACATCGCAAAATAGGTCTCGTAGAAGCGTTTGTGGTCGCCGTACACGGTCCGCATCATGCTTGGCCAAGGGGCCTTGATCGCAAGGTTGCCCTCGGCCGGGTTGCCATCGATCTCATTACCCTGGTCGTCGAGCAGGCACGGCTGCACGCCAAAGAACGGCTTGGTTGCCGAGCCCGGCTTGAGCGGTGTGGCACCAGGCAGTGGCGTCAGCATGTGCGCGCCGGTCTCGGTCTGCCACCAGGTGTCGACGATCGGGCAGCGCTCGTCACCGACCACGCGGTGATACCACTCCCAGGCCTCCGGGTTGATAGGTTCACCGACAGTGCCGAGCAGGCGCAGTGATTTGCGGCTGGTCTTCTTGACGGGGTCTTCACCGGCGCCCATCAGTGAACGGATTGCGGTCGGCGCGGTATAGAAGGTGGCGACGTTGTGCTTGTCGCAGACCTGCCAGAAGCGTGAGATGTCCGGGTAGGTCGGAATGCCCTCGAACATCAGCGTGGTCGCGCCGTTGGCCAGCGGGCCGTACACGATGTAGCTGTGGCCGGTGACCCAGCCGACGTCGGCCGTACACCAATAGACTTCGCCGTCCTTGTAGTCGAACACGGTCTTGTGCGTCATTGCTGCCTGAAGCAGGTAGCCGCCGGTGGTGTGCAGTACGCCCTTGGGCTTGCCGGTCGAACCCGAGGTATAGAGGATGAACAGCGGATCATCGGCGTCCATCTCCTCTGCCGGGCAGTCGACCGAAGCGGCCCCAACCGCCTCGTGGTACCAGACGTCGCGACCGTCGACCCACTTGACCGGGTCGCCACCGCGCCTGACCACGATACAGGTGTCGACCTGCGGGCAGGATTCGAGCGCCTTGTCGGCGTTGGTCTTGAGTGGGACCTTCTTGCCGCCACGCATAGATTGGTCGGAGGTGATCACGCACTTGCAGTCCGCGTCGTTGATACGGTCTTTCAGGGCGTCCGGGGAGAAACCACCAAACACGATCGAGTGGACTGCTCCGATGCGGGTGCAGGCCAGCATCGCCACTGCCGCTTCCGGGATCATCGGCAGGTACAGCGAGACGCGGTCGCCCTTTTTCACGCCGCGGCTCTTCAGCACGTTGGCGAATCGGCAGACCTCTTCATGCAACTGGCGGAAGGTGATCTTGCGGTCGATGTTGGGGTCGTCCGCCTCCCAGATGATGGCGACCTGGTCGCCGCGTTGCTCCAGGTGCCGATCCAGGCAGTTGTGGGAGACATTGAGCTTGCCGCCCTTGAACCAGTTGATGTGCAGGTCGTCCTGCTTGAATGACCAGTCCAGAACGCTGTCCCATTTCTTGAACCAGCTCAGGTACTGGTCGGCCTGTTCGCCCCAAAAGCCGGCAGGATCCTTGACCGAGCGTTGGTACATCTCTTCGTACTGCGCGGCATTGACGTTTGCCTGGGCCGCGAAATCGGCGGGTACGGGATAGGTCTTAACCTCTGACATGAGTCATCCTCCGGGAACGGGTTCTTAAAATTAGTCGACCATTGTTTTGATTAGGGGGAAGGGCTGTCAACTTATCGGGTATTAAACCGTTTAATAGTGAACATACCAGGCTGTCAGCCGAGCGATGAATACTACCCCTTTCCATTCAATGCTGCAGGGTCAGCAGGCGCGTCGTGAAGGCCGCGGCGGCCGGCGACAGCACGGCGCCGCGGCGTGCGATCACTGCCAGGCGGCGTTCGATACGCAGGCCCTGTACCGGCACCTCGACAACATCGCCCTGCTGCTCCAAACCCAATTGACTGACGAACGCCAGGTTGCCGGTGGTCGATACCATGCGCAGGATCGCCGGGATCGAGCGCAATTCCATCACCACGTTGACCTCGACACCGCCATCGCGAAGCTTGCCGTCGATGATGTGCCGAAGCGCGCTGCCTGCCTCGAATGCGACAAAGGCCTGATCGGCGAGGTCGTGGATACGCACGCGCCGCCGTTGTGCCAGTGGGTGGTCGTGACGCGCCACCAGCACGATGCGATCGGTGGCCAGGGGTGTCACGTCGAGTTCGCGGTCGCGCACCGGCAGTGTGACCACACCGAGTTCGAGATGACCTGCGACGACGTCGTCGGCGATTTCGCTGCTGCCGGCCTCACGCATCTGGAAGCGTACATGCGGATGGGCGCCCTGAAACGCGGCAATGGCCTCCGGCAGGATGAAGGATACGGCTGTGGCGCCGCCGCCAATACGCACCGTGCCACCTTCCAGACGTCGCTGGCTGGACACCGTCTCGCGCATCTGCTCGTACCGGGCAACGATGCCCTGGGCCTCGGACTGCACGAGGCGACCGATCTCGGTAAGCGCGGCACCCTTGCGGCCGCGCACCAGCAGGGCGGCCCCGAGGTGTTGTTCCAATTGTTGGATCCGCCGCGACAGGGCCGGTTGGGTGACACCGATGCGTTCTGCCGCCTCAGTGATCGCCCCGGACTCGGCGACTGCCAGGAAAGAGCGTAGGAGGGTCAGGTCCATACATGTCAAAATAGCATGTTATTTATGCAAAGTATCCATTATACGTATGTTATGCGCTTTGTTAGTTTGCGCTGCAGCAATGGAATGAACCTGCACCAGCCACATTGCCTGGACAGCGGGGCGGGACATTCAAGGGTCTTTACCATCCACCGGACGCTGGCCGACTAGACTTCGGCAGTCAATCGGTGAACCAGAGAGTGAGGTGAACACATGCTCGAAGCCTACCGTAAACATGTCGAGGAACGTGCCACGCAGGGTATTCCACCACTGCCGCTGAATGCCGAACAGGTCAACGAGCTGGTGCTGTTGCTGAAAAATCCGCCGGCCGGCGAGGAGCAGGTGCTGGTCGATCTGCTGACCGACCGGGTGCCGCCTGGCGTGGACGAGGCTGCGTATGTCAAGGCCGGCTTTCTCGCTGCCATCGCCAAAGGTGAGGCGACATCCCCGCTGATCGACGGGCACAAGGCCGTGGAACTCCTCGGGACCATGCTGGGTGGCTACAACATCCAGCCGCTGATCGAGCTGCTCGACGACGCCAAACTGGGCGAACTCGCCGCTGAACAGCTCAAGTTCACGCTGCTGATGTTCGATGCCTTCCACGACGTCGAGGAGAAAGCCAAGGCGGGTAACGCCAATGCCAGAGCAGTGATCCAGTCGTGGGCCGATGCCGAGTGGTTCACGCGGAAACCGAAGCTGGCGGACGAGATCAAACTGACGGTGTTCAAGGTGAGCGGTGAGACCAACACCGACGACCTGTCGCCGGCACAGGATGCGTGGTCGCGTCCGGACATCCCGCTGCACGCATTGGCGATGCTGAAAAACGCGCGTGACGGCATCGAGCCGGATGATGCCGGCAAGGTCGGCCCGATGCAGGCGATCGATGCCCTCAAGCAGAAAGGTCTTCCGCTGGCCTACGTCGGCGACGTGGTGGGCACGGGATCGTCGCGCAAGTCCGCGACCAACTCGGTGCTGTGGCACATGGGTGACGATATCCCGTTCGTGCCCAACAAACGCGCCGGTGGCGTGGTACTGGGCGGCAAGATCGCGCCGATCTTCTTCAATACGGTCGAGGACTCGGGCGCGCTGCCGATCGAGTGCCCGGTTGAGAACCTGAACATGGGCGACGTGATAGTGATCAAGCCGTATGCCGGCACGATCGAAAACGACGCCGGCGAGGTGATCAGCAGTTTTTCGCTCAAGACCGAGGTGCTGCTCGACGAGGTGCGGGCAGGCGGGCGCATCCCGCTGATCA
>JAGRHB010000093.1 GCA_020445245.1 Gammaproteobacteria bacterium | reverse complement strand
CGCTGCTGCCTTGGAACGTGATGCCGGAACAGATCAAAGCGCCCGCGCAGGGATGGGGTTAACTGGGTGCTTACGTCGCAGCAAATCAAACAGCTGGAGGAATCCCTGGACGTACAGCTGCTGGACAGGTCCGGTCGCAGCGTGCGCCTTACCGATGCCGGGGAGGTCTACCTGCACCATGCGCGACGCGCCCTCGGGGAACTTGATGCCGGCAAGCGTGCGATTCATGAGTTGCAGGACCTGAGCCGCGGGTCGCTTCGCCTGGGCATGACGCCGATCACCGAATACCTCGTGACACCGCTGCTGGACAGCTTCAATACGCATCATCCGCAAATCACGGTCAGTACCCTGGAGATGCCCCAGGACGATATAGAGCGTGGTGTGGCAGAGGATGAGATTGATGTCGGAATCGCATTTACCAACACGCTGTCGACCGACGCACGCTCGATTGAAATCGATTCGCACATCCTGTTCATCGAAACGCTGAACCTTGCCGTCGGCAGGGCGCATCCCTGCGCGAAGCAGCAGGGCCCCCTGAACGAGCATGCCCTGGAACAGCAATCGCTGGTCATGCTCAACACCGACTTCGCGCTCAGGCGGCATTTCGACCTGTACTGCATGGAGCACGGCATCACACCGAACATCACCATCGAAGCGGACTCCTTGAGCGTGATCATCGAGATCGTTCGTCTGGGGCGGCTCGCAACGATCCTCCCCCACACTATTGCGTGCGCCCAACACGGGTTGCACCCGGTCCTCCTGCTGCCCGAGCTTCCGCGGCACACCATCACCATGATCTGCCGCAAGGGCGCCTACCTGACACCGGCCTGTCAGGCCTTTTCGAAGCTGGCGGCAGACTGGTGTGCCGTGAGATGCCACTTCGATGACAGCGAGCAGTTGAGGCCTTGCCCACTGGCCGATTCATGTGAGCGTGAAGACTGCAGGTAGGTCAATCTGCGGTAATCCGGCGGTCATGGCGATTGCGCCGAATGCCCGGTCATTTCCCAGTGGCCTCTTGAAAGCGCTGTACTGTACAGTACACTTTGTACCTGTCCGTACAATGACAGGAGAGTTGATCATGACTGCACGTCCGCCACTGCCGCCGTTCACCATGGACACCGCTGTACAGAAGGTCCGTCTCGCGGAAAACGCATGGAACTCGCGTGATCCGGAAAAAATCGCGCTCGCCTATACGGAGGACAGCCGGTGGCGTAACCGCGCCGAGTTCCTGCAGGGCCGTGATGCGATCGTTGCGTTCCTGAACCGTAAATGGGCACGCGAACTGGACTATCGCCTGATCAAGGAGCTATGGGGGTTTCGCGAGAACCGAATGGCGGTCAGGTTCAAGTACGAATGGCACGACGATTCGGGTAACTGGTTCCGCGCCCACGGTAATGAACTCTGGGAATTCGACGAGAACGGCCTGATGCGCCGTCGCGAGGCCAGCATCAATGATGCCCCGATCGCAGCATCCGAACGCAAGTTCCTGTGGCCGCTGGGTCCTCGCCCGGAGGAACATCCCGGGCTGACGGAACTCGGCCTCTAGGCAGTGGCGCGGATAATTTCCGAACGCACCGATATCGTCCCGGTGCTGGGAGAGATCTTCCGCGAACGGGGTTTTTCCGGCGCCAGCCTGTCCGAGATCACGCTGCGCACCGGTCTGGGCAAGGGCAGCCTCTACCACTTCTTTCCTGGCGGTAAAGAAGAAATGGCCAAGGTGGTGCTGGACGATGTTGCCGACTGGTTCGAGACCAATGTGTTCGTACCGCTGCGCAATACCGATGATCCGGCAGCCGGTATTGATCAGATGTTCAAGGCCACCTTGCACTTCTTTCGCTCCGGTCGACGCGTCTGCCTGGTAGGCACCTTTGCCATCGACGACACGCGCGACCGGTTTGCCACTGCCATTCAAGACTACTTCGCCGCATGGATCAGGGCCCTTGCAGCTGCGCTGAGGCGTTGCGGGCTTGCCAACGGAGCGGCACGCGCAGTGGCCGAGGATGTGGTCGCCGGCATCCAGGGCGCGCTGGTTCTGGCCAGGTCTCAAGACGACCCGTCGGTATTCACGCGGGCGATCAAGCGACTGCAAGCGCGCACAAGAGCCGCACCCGCTGCCTGAAGCGATCTCGTCGGGCGGCAACCTCGTGCGCAACCACCAGACGCGTGCCGAGTCTCGTGGCGACAGACCGATCGAGACAACCGCATACCTCAGTGGGTTCTGCGGTACGAACAAACCGCAACTATAGCCGCGACCTATAGGGGTGATCGGAAACAGGTATTGGCAAATACCCTGTTGGTAGCCCATCTTTTTTGTGTCGGAAGTCGGGTGCTGATCCAGATTCAGATGTCACCGGTCTCCTGCCGCCGACATCTGCACGACTCAAAGAGGGCTACACATGCATATCGAACCAGGAATCGTTGAAGGTGTGAAGATCACGCTCAGCTACGCGACAGCCGTCGGTGCCGTCGGGTATGCGGCAAAGCTGGCTCTGAGCACAGTGAACAAGCGCGATGGTCTAACCGCGTTGGGGTTGCGTAGTGCGCTGACAACCCTGTTGGTGTTTTGCTTCTTCCAGGTGCTGCCGCATTTTCCGGTCGGCGTCTCGGAGGTGCATTTCATCCTGGGTGCAACCTTGTTCCTGATGTTCGGTGCGGGACCCGCTGCAATCGGACTGGCAACAGGACTGTTGATCCAGGGCATGTTTTTTGCGCCGGCCGACTTGCCTCAGTACGGGATGAACGTGACAACCTTGCTGGTGCCGTTGTTGCTGGTCGACAGTCTTGCACGTCGCCTCATTCCAGCCAACACGGCTTACGTGGACGTGAGCTATCGCCAGGCGCTGGCATTGTCGACCGCCTACCAGGGCGGGGTTGTGGCCTGGGTGGCGTTCTGGGCGTTTTACGGTCAGGGTTTCGGAGTGGAAAACCTGGCGCAGATCAGCACCTTTGCTGCGGCGTACATGTTGGTTGTGGTTGTGGAGCCCTTGCTCGACGTGGCGATCCTGGCACTTGCCAAGTCGCTGCATCGGCTCAGTGACAGCAGGGTCTTTGACGAACGCCTGTATCGAGTGGCGGACATCTGAGCGACCGCACAATCGGTCGGCCCCCGGCGGTGTTGTCGTGGGTCGACTTTCCCATAGTCCTCCTCCTTGTGTAAGTCATTCACGAACCGGGACAGCATGCGACGGCTGTCCCGGTACTTTTTTTACCGAGACTGTGCTGCCCGGCGGCGCCATGACGCCGGAACGTGCTGCGCTCGAGGCAATGCCGGATTCCCGGGGCCCGATCCCGCTCTGATCGATCAGTACTTCATGGTTAGGCGCACGCCATAGCCCCAGACGCCCGGGACACCGTCACCGATCGGTATACAACAATTCCCCATGCACGGTCTCCACCACATGGCCGCCGATGCTCACCTGCTGCCCGGTGTCGGTCATCTGCGCGCGCAGCATCACCAGCGACGGTCGACGGACCTCGTAGCCTTGTTCAATGCGCAGTTCAAAATCGGCCGCCGGATACGCACGGTGTGCCAACAGGTAGGCACCCAGGAACGCAGCGCCGTTTCCAGTTGCCGGATCTTCGCGCACACCGTGCGCCTCGAAGAAGAACCGGGCGCACAGATCGTTGTGCGGATGGTGCGTCTCTCGGCAGTACAGGTACACCAGAGGGGGAAAGCCTCGCGCCGCCAGCGGTTCGAACGCGCCCAAGTCAAGCCGGCTTCGGCGCAACGCGTCGAGACTGCGCACCGGTACAATCATCGCTGAAGTACCAGCAGATACCACCTGGATCGGCGACTGTGTCCCGATGTCGTCCATAGACAATCCCACCGCCGCGGCCACCTGGTCTGCTGGCGCGGTCTTCCCGAGCGACATCGGCGGCGCCGCAAACCATATCAACTCGGATCCATCGGCGGCAGCCTCGAACCTGACCGCAATCTGACCCGCTGCCAGGTTCAGCAGGATCTTCTTGCACGACTCGAGTCCAAGATGGCGCCGCACCGCCCAAGCCGTGCCGAGGATCGGGTGGCCCGCGAACGCGATCTCGCGTGCCGGCGTAAATATCCTGGTACGGTAGCCACCGTCCCCCTCCGGTGCGGCCGCCAGGAAGGTCGTCTCCGAAAAATTCATCTCGGCGGCGATCTGCTGCATTGTCGCGTCACTGATCGCCTCTGCACCGAAAACGACTGCCAGCGGGTTGCCGGAAAAGGCACGCTCCGCGAACACATCCACCATGTAGAAGCTGTAACCCATTTCCCGCTGCCCCTTGTTCAGGAAATACCCTGGCGACCCCGGCACCCCGCTCAAGGGACGGTTTCGCTACTGTTTCTGTTTCTGTTTCTGCGGAGAATCCGGTGAAGTCCCCATATCGAGGCACTGGCCCAGACCACGTTGATCACGAACGCCGGATAGGCATCGAACCAAATGCTGTTCAACGCCACGAGAATCCCGCCGAACAGATTCAGCAGCAGGTACGCTTTCGACTGCGGCGCCATCCTGCCTGCAAGATTCGCCACAAAGGTGGTGAGAATCGCAGCAGCACCGACCAAACCGACCAGTGTCACGAAGATATCGCGCTCGTTCATGATGCATTGTGCCGTGGTGCCGGACTGTAGCCGCGTCGACTAGGGGTTACGAGGTGCATCGAGGACCTGGTGCTTGGTTCGGATGAAGTCTGTATGCGACACGTACAGCAGGTCGGCAAGACGACGGATCAGCGCCTCTTCGTAATGATGGATCTGCTGGTCCGCGCAGGCGACCTCCCACAGGCTGCGCACAAGGTCTGTTTTGCGTTGCTGCGAAAATCGCCGATTAATGAGGTCGATGTGTTCGTGCAGCGACACGCTGGAATCGGAGACATTGCGTGCAGCGGCCACCAGATCCGCGAGATCGTGCCCGCTCAGCCCCCAGTCACGGGCCAGGGCATCACGCAGACGCTCGATCTCTATCTGATCCAGGCAGTGATCGGCCTTGGCAACCTCGATCAGCAACGCGGCCGCCGCGAGGTGCAGCGCCGCCGGGTCGTCGGAGGGGTCCGCTTCGGCAGCGACGAAAAACGCCCGAATCCTGTCCAGCATCAGTGCCTCCCTCGCACCGCTTGCAACACCCCATGCCGGGTTGTTCGCCGCGACTGATCAAAATTCCAAGATTTCATGTCGTTGCCCGACTGAGATTTCCTGCAGTCTAGGTGTATTCTGCAATGAAGAAAAACCTGCCTGTTACGCAGAAAGAAGATCTCTTCGAAGAAGGCGTCGAGTCGGTTTCCGCGACCAACTCACGACGCACTCCAGCCAGGCGTTTGTGGACATCAGCGGCTTCGGCCAGTACGAACTCGTCGGGGCGAACGGCAACCTCGAGTTCGTGATCAGGACCCTTCGGGCGCAATTGCACACCGCGCTCGGCCGCATCCGCGAGTCGGCCTGTGCGGTATCCCAGCAGAGCCGGGGACTGAACGACACGGCCGGGGAGGCGGCGCTCGCGGGTCGACGCATCTGATCAACTGATACCTTTCGTTCCCACCCGGTCCGTGTGCATGGACTAGGCTGCACTATCAGTGGTGGTCTGTCGACACTACGTCCCCAATATCTTGTGAGGAACGCCGAATCATGATCGATTACTCCGAGAAGCGTGATTTCATCCGGATGCCTGTGCATTGCCCGGTTTCGATACGCGAGCTCGCCGCCGGACCTGACGAACCGGCGCAACTTCTGGACCTGAGCGCCGGCGGGGTCCGGTTCATCGGATCACGGGCATTGCACACCGGTGCGCGGCTGCAGCTGACATTGCACCCCGAACACCCGATCACGCCACCGCTGGCGGCCGAGGTCGCCGTGGTGCGCTGTCACCAGATCGAGAATGGCTTTGACATCGCCGCATCGATCGAGCTGGTGGAGCCCGCCGTATACGACGACGCGTAGCGCGCGGCCCCACCGTGCATCAGGCGTCGAGATCCGGGATCAGCCTGCTCTCCAGTCGCGTGATCGCGTCTTTCAGCAGCAGCTTGCGCTTTTTCAGTCGGGTGAGTGCCAGCTGGTCGGCCCGTGGGTCTTCCGCCATGCGGTGGATGGCCTCATCGAGATCACGATGTTCGATTCGCAGTTCGGCGACGTGCGCACGCAGGGCATTGTCGATCTCGTCTTCCATCGGCGGGCCTCACTGCACTCCGGGTCGCTGCGCCACCTGAGCGGTCGCGCGTCGACCGCTATTACACGCCGGCCGGGGCCGGTTGGACAACCGGCAGACGTCTCGATTCATCAGACCGGCTTATAGATCTGTGCGCCCTGCTTGCGAAATTCCTCGGCCTTCTCCTTCATGCCCTCCTCCACCGCCACGTTCACATCCCTGAACTTGTGGCTTGCGGCGTACTCGCGCACGTCCTGGGTGATCTTCATCGAGCAGAAGTGCGGCCCGCACATCGAGCAGAAGTGCGCGACCTTGGCCGAGTCCTTGGGCAGGGTCTCGTCGTGGTACTCGCGCGCCCGGTCCGGATCCAGCCCGAGATTGAACTGGTCTTCCCAGCGAAACTCGAAGCGAGCCTTGGAAAGCGCGTTGTCGCGCACCTGTGCGCCGGGCAGGCCCTTGGCGAGGTCGGCCGCGTGCGCCGCCAGCTTGTAGGTAATGATGCCCTCGCGCACGTCGGCCTTGCTCGGCAGGCCGAGGTGCTCCTTCGGGGTCACGTAGCAGAGCATTGCGGTGCCATACCAGCCGATGTTGGCGGCACCTATGCCCGAGGTGATGTGGTCGTAGCCGGGGGCGATGTCGGTGGTCAGCGGTCCTAGCGTATAGAAAGGTGCCTCGAAGCAGTCGACCAGCTCCTTGTCCATGTTCTCCTTGATCATCTGCATCGGCACATGTCCGGGGCCTTCGATCATCACCTGCACATCGTGCCGCCAGGCGATCTTCGTCAGCTCGCCCAGGGTCTCCAGTTCGCCGAACTGGGCGGCGTCGTTGGCATCGGCGATCGAGCCCGGGCGCAGGCCGTCACCCAGGCTGAACGACACATCGTAGGCCTTCATGATCTCGCAGATTTCTTCGAAGTGGGTGTAGAGGAAGTTCTCTTTGTGGTGCGCGAGGCACCATTTGGCCATGATCGAACCACCGCGTGACACGATGCCGGTGACCCGGTCCGCGGTCAGCGGCACATAGCGCAGCAGCACCCCCGCGTGGATCGTGAAGTAATCCACGCCCTGTTCGGCCTGTTCGATCAGGGTGTCGCGGAACATCTCCCAGGTCAGGTCCTCGGCCTTGCCGTTGACCTTCTCCAGCGCCTGGTAGATCGGCACCGTGCCGATCGGCATC
>JAGRHB010000092.1 GCA_020445245.1 Gammaproteobacteria bacterium | reverse complement strand
TGACAAGGGTGAGCGGCAGCCGGTGGTCGACAAGTACCTGCTGTCGATCGGCGACCTGACCAACGCGCTGAAGATGGAGGAGGCCGACTACTTCAAGTACGTGCTCGGCGCCGACGTGACGATATTCACCAACCTGCTGGTCAGCGCGCAGTTCATCCAGTTCCGCAACCTGGACTATGTCGATCAGCCCGACACCTGCGGTACACAGGGTGGCCGCACCATGGATTGCAGTCGCTACACTGCGGACTTCGCCACGCTGCACCTTACCAACGGCCTGAACCGCGCCGAAAAGAACAAGGAGTTCTACTCACTGTTCCTGTCCAAGCCGATTGGCGAGAGCCAGCTTGGCCGCGTCAACAACATCATCATCTATGAAGAGGGTGGTGGTTACTGGGATCGCATCGATGCCGAGTACTCCTTGACCGACCAGTGGATCCTGACCGGTGAGCTCAACCTCTACTGGGGTGATGAGAACACGACCTTCGGTCAGTTCGAGAACTCGTCGAACATCCAGGTCGGCATGAAGTACATCATCGAATGACCACCGCGTAGGAAGACCTTCGCAGAAGCGGCGTTCGGCCTTGCCGGCGCCGCTTTTTTTGCCAGAAACTCTGAGGATCAAGGGCACAAGGACCATGAAGACCAATGACAACGCCTGGGCCAATGGATACGCGGACTTCGTACTGCGCTTCCGTTGGTTCATTATCGTATTTTTGCTCGCCGCAACGATTGCCGGCGCGCTCTTCATACCGCAACTGGATATTCGCAACGACCCGGACACGCTGTTGCCACCGAGCAACCGCTATGTCGCGACCAACCTGTATGCGGAACACAACTTCGGCATGGGCAACCTGATGGTGTTCTCCCTCAAGGTGAAGGAGGGAGACATCTGGCAGCCCTGGTTCATCAACAAGATACAGGAGATCCACAACAAGCTCGAGGCACTGCCCCACTCGCGCCCGGCGAACTTCATCGATATCGCCGCGCAAAAGATCAAGTACATGGGCACCGACGAGAACGGTCTGGTGTTCAAACGTCTTATCCCGACCGAGGGCATCAGCGATGACCCGGAAAAGGCGAAAGAGCAACTGGCCTTCCTGCGCGAGGGCGTCAAGACCAACCCCGTCATGGCGCCGATGCTGGTGTCCATGTGGGACCCGCAGGGCAATCGCTGCGCGTACGAGGACTACGACAAGGACTTCTGCGTCGCCAAGGCCGCTTATGTGATCGCCGACTACACCGACGAGGTGAAGGAGATCTATCTCCCCTGGGTGCGCGAAGTGCGCGCGATGATGGACGAGTACGGCCAGGACCCCCGCGTCGAACTGCTGGTTGCCGGCGAGCCTTACTTCCTTGCGTGGATGCTTGCGGATCTGGTCGACCACTGGTGGTTGTTCGCGATCTCGATCGCTATCGTCATTGGCGTGCTCTGGCTGGAGTTCCGCGACTGGCGCGGTGCGGCCTTCCCGCTGCTCGGTGTCGGCATGACGATCGCCATGACCCTGGGGCTGATGGGCTTCACCGCGTTCAAGCTGACCACGATGATGGTGCTTACACCGATGCTATTGCTGGCGATCGGCATCGGGCACTCGGTCCAGGTCACGCGCCGCTTCCTGCTCGAACACGGACAGAGTGGTGACTGCAACGCGGCCGCACGCGAGGCTATCCGCCACACAATCATCCCGGCGACGCTGTCGATCGTGACCGACATGGTCGGCTTCGCCACACTGGCGACCGTCGATATCTCTTTCTACAAGGACTACGCCTACTTCGGCGTCTTCGGCATGCTAACGCTGCTGCTGACCACGACCACGCTGATTCCTCTTCTGCTGACACTCTTCCCGCCGACCCAGGAGTCATGCAAGACGATGGAGGGCCATGGCTGGGAGACCGCCGTTGGTGGCTTCCTGACGCGCCTGATCTCGGGCCCCGGCAAGTGGGTGCCGATCGGCGTCACTGTCCTGGTGTTTGTCGGTTCGACCTATTACACAAACCTGATGAACTGGGAGGGCATTCCGGAGGACGGCGTCAAGCTGGCCGAGGAGAACGACTACATGCCTGGCGTGGAGAAGGGCATCAACTATGCCCGCGCAGCCTTCAAGGGCAATTCGCCAACCTGGAAAGACCTCGTCAAGCTCAACGAGATCATGCCCGGGGTCATCTCGGTCTCAGTCCCGTTGCGAGGCAAGGAGCCGAACATCGGTGGCTGTATCGACAACTACTTCCCGGAGTCGATTCTCGACATCACCGATCGTACCGAAAAGTTCGAGGCCTGCCAGAAGGCAAAGGCCGAGATGGGCTGCTGGGACTCGGAGATCTGTGGTGCGCAGGGCGTATTCAATACGGTCGAACTGCACACCGACATCGAGAAGATGGAGAACTGGATGCGCGGCCATCCGTTCATCGGCTACACCGGCTCCTACACCCAGTACGTGCGCCTGGTGAACATGCTGCTCACCGCGGAACCGGGTGAACCGACCAAGCTCAGCGATCTGCGTGTACCCAACAAGGACTACCTGCTCGGAATTGATCCCAACGACGACCGCAGTCCGACCGAGATCGTGCGGATGTACAACGGCCTGCTCGAGTCCATGACCTCATCCGGCGATATGGACTCGTTCGTCAACACCGAGACCTGGAACGAGGGCGTCATCCTCGGCTTCATCAACACCATGGACCCGGTGGAGACGCACCAGGTGACGATGGATATCCAGCAGTACATCGAGGAGCACAAGAACGACCCTGGCTTCTCCAAGGTGAACTTCGGCCTGCGCAACGCAGACACTTCAGGGGACAGCAACGAGCTCTCGGTCGATGGTCCGGGCTACGTTCGGCCGGGTATCGGCGGATTCCTCGGCGCAACCGAGGCAACCCGCGAGGTGGCAATGGTCAACTGGCTGATCAGTCCGCTGCAGACCGCGCTGGCCATCTTCCTGATCGCCGCGCTGATGTTCCGCTCGGTACTGGTGTCGGCGATGTTGACGGTGACCCTGTTGATCACGCTGTTCGCACAGTATGGTCTTGGTGGCTACTTCACCTCGGTGGAGAACTGGTCGGGCAACCTGGCCTTCCACCTGCTGGTGACGCTGTCGATCGCGATGGGCCTGGGGGTGGACTACGGGATCTACATGGTCTCGCGTCTGCGTGAAGAGATGCTGGCCACTGGCGGCAACTGGATGGAAGCCCTGCGCAACACCCAGAACACCACCGGATCTGCGGTCATCGTCTCCATCGTGGTGCTGCTGGGCAGCTTCATCCCATTGGTCGGTACCACGCTGGCCAACACCTGGGGCCTCGCCGTGTATATCGGTTGGGCACTGATTATCGACGTGTTTACAGCGTTGATGCTGCTACCGCTGATGGTCAAGTGGTTCAAGCCGAAATACGTCTTCAATCACAGCTGACGACCATAAAAAACCCCTCCCCGGGCGACCGGGGAGGGGTTTTTGTTTGTCCGCGACAAGACGCAGCACCGCACCAGGCGACCAGGTCGCCGGTCGTCAGGTCGCCGTGTGCAGGGCATTCATCGCCCTGGAAAGCTCACCGCCCTGGATCAGATCCCACTGCCGCATCGCCTCGCCCAGGCCATTGTCGATCGCCTGCTGCTCGCTCTTGCCGGGGCGTGACAACACGTACCCGACCACCGCTTCTTTGTGCCCCGGATGGCCAATACCGATGCGCAGACGATTGAAATCCTTGCTGCCGATGGCCTCGCAGATGTCTCGCATACCATTGTGGCCTCCGTGGCCACCACCGGTCTTCAGCCGCACCATGCCCGGTGACAGATCCAGCTCGTCATAGACCACCAGCAACTGCTCGGGCAGGATACGATAGAAGTTGCACAAGGCAGCGACCGAGCGGCCACTGTGGTTCATGTAGGTCATAGGCTTAAGCAGCCAACACTCGCCTGCTGACGTCCGCATACGTCCCAGTTCACCGGAAAACTTGTTCTCGGCCCGTAGGACGACACCATTCGCGCGTGCGAGTTCATCGACGAACCAGAAACCGGCATTGTGGCGCGTCTCGGCATATTTGGGTCCTGGATTGCCCAGACCCACGACGCATTGAATCGCTGGCACCCGACACCTCCGAAAAAAAACGGCGGCACTGGGCCGCCGCTTTCCACTATCGAGAACGACCGATGATCTATCGGTCCGACGGAATCATCATTCCGTCGCCTCGGCCCCTTCTTCGCCCTCAACAGCACCACCACGCGGCGCATGAATGGACACCACGGCGGTATCGTGCTCCGCCTGATCTCCACCGTGGCTGAACGCCACCAGGGCCAAGCCCTCCGGCAGCTTCAGGTCGCTCAGGTGGACGATATCTCCGATATTCATCCCACCCAGATCCACTTCGATGTACTCAGGCAGATCTTTCGCGGCACAGATAACCTCGACGTCGGACATGGTATGCGATACCTGGCCGCCGGCCTTGACGCCGGGGCAGGTGGCCTCGTTGAGGAAGTGCAGCGGCACGTGCATCTTGATGCGGTCACCTTCGGCGACGCGCAACAGGTCCACGTGTGTGACGAACGGCTTCGAGGGATGGCGCTGCAGATCCTTCAAGACCACCTTCTGCGTCTTGCCGTCCACGTTCACAGTGAGGATGTGCGAATAAAAGGCCTCGTGGTCCAGGTGCTGGATCAACTCGTTGTGACGTGTGGCAAACATCTCCGGATCCCTGCCTCCACCATAGATGATCCCAGGCACCATCCCCTCGCGACGCAGGCGGCGGCTCGCACCCTTGCCCTGATCGCCACGGGACACTGCAATAATTTCAAAATTTTCCTGCATGTCTCGATACTCTCTCTTCAGACACTAATTAAAGATGTTCGGAGCCCGCGACCAGGCACCATCCGAACACACGCTTGTTTGGGGATATCCCCGATTACCGTCAGTCCACGAACAGCGAACTGACCGATTCCTCGTTGTTGATCCGGCGAATCGATTCGGCCAGCAGGCCCGCGATCGACAGCTGCCGGATCTTGCTGCAGGCTGCAGCATCTTCACGCAGCGGGATGGTGCTCGTAACCACCAGTTCGTCGAGCTTCGACGACTCGATATTGGTCACCGCCGGACCTGACAACACCGCATGTGTGCAGTACGCCACGACCTTGGATGCCCCATGATCCTTCAGCGCCGCCGCCGCCTTGCATAATGTACCGGCCGTATCGACCAGGTCATCGACCAGCACACAGGTACGGCCTTCGACGTCACCGATGATGTTCATCACCTGGGCCACATTGGCCTTCGGTCGCCGCTTGTCAATGATCGCGAGGTCCGCATCGTCGAGGCGCTTGGCCAGCGCCCGGGCGCGCACCACACCGCCGACATCCGGTGACACCACCATCAGATCCGGGTACTTCTGGCGCCACACGTCGCCCAGAAGGATCGGCGACGCGTAGACGTTGTCGACCGGAATATCGAAGAAACCCTGGATCTGGTCCGCATGCAGGTCCATGGTCAAGACCCGGTCCGCACCTGCCGTTCCGATCATTTTAGCGGCCAGGCGTGCAGTGATCGGCACGCGCGCCGATCGCGGACGCCGATCCTGGCGCGCATAGCCGAAATAGGGGATCACCGCCGTCACCCGTCGCACCGAAGACCAACGCAGCGCGTCGATCATCACCAGCAACTCCATCAGGTTGTCGTTGGTCGGTTCACAGGTCGGCTGAACCACGAAAACGTCACGCCCGCGGACGTTTTCCTGGATCTCCACCATGGTCTCGCCATCGCTGAACTGGCCGACTGCGGCCTTTCCCAGCGGAATATCGAGATAACTCGCGATGTCCGTGGACAGCTGCGGGTTGGCGTTTCCCGAAAAAACCATCATCCCGCTGGTAGACACCATGGACTCCCGTCACTAATCGGCGGCCGCCACGCGGCCTCTTTCAATTTGGCTGGGGCGGTAGGATTACTCGGACTGCGCGCCTACGTCGAACCTTACGGTTCTCATCCTACCGCCATGCACCCTCGGCGCCCGGCCGCCACGCGGCCTCTTTCAACTTGGCTGGGGCGGTAGGATTCGAACCTACGAGTGCCGGAGTCAAAGTCCGGTGCCTTAACCACTTGGCCACGCCCCAAAAAAATACTTTTCACCCGTACTGGTCAGCACGCGTCGAGCAGAGGCGAACGGTTCACCCCACGGACGACGAAACCATCTACACCCACAGGCCGTTGCCGCCACAATTCGTCGGCCGCGGCTTGCGATTCACAGGCGGCGAACAGGCAGGCGCCGGTCCCGGTAAGCCTCGCCTCGGCCCTGTCCGCCAACCAGCCATAGGCGGCAGCGACTTCCGGGTAGCGCCGCTTCACCACCGCAAGACAGTCGTTGCCATGCGCCCCGGCGAGAAAGTCGCGTATTGTGATTCTGGAAGAATTCCTTGTCAATTCCGGGTCTTGGAAGATCTTGCCGGTATCCACCCGGGTCGCCGGCGCGAGCAGCAGATAATACGGCGTAGCCGGCTCGATGTCGGTGAACTGCTCACCCACGCCTTCAGCCCAGGCGGCGTGTCCGTGAATGAAAATCGGCACATCAGCGCCGAGCTGCAGACCAAGACGCATGAGCTGGGAGCGTTCCAGACCACAGCCCCACAAGTGGTTCAGCGCGACCAGGACGGTAGCCGCATCGGAACTGCCGCCCCCCAGGCCGCCACCCAGGGGGATACGTTTTTCCACCCGGATGTCAGCTCCGGCCTTGCACCCGGTTTCGTTGCGCAGCAGATTGGCGGCACGGAGTGTCAGGTCATCGTGTGCCGGGACGCCCGGCACCTCGTTGATCCGCCGCACTTCCCCATCGGCGCGCACGCGGAACGACAGTTCATCGCAAAGGTCGATGAACTGAAACACGGTCTGCAGAAGATGGTAACCGTCCGGCCGGCGGCCGACGACGCGCAGCATCAGGTTCAGCTTGGCCGGGGCGGGCCAGGCGGCCCCGGTCATTTCAGACCGGCCTGCAGCCTCTCCACGACCGCACGGATCTTGTCGCTGTCGGGTGCATGTCCGAGCGCCTGGCGCCACACCGTCCTGGCGTCCGCCTGCTTGCCACTCACCCAAAGCACCTCGCCGAGATGGGCCGCGATCTCGTCATCCTGGCTGAGGTCGAGGGCGCGCCGCAGGTAGACCGCGGCCTGCTCCAGGTCGCCCTGCCGATAGAGCACCCAGCCCATGCTGTCGAGTACTGCCGGACTGTCAGGACGCAGCTTCAGCGCACGGGAGACCAGGGCAAACGCCTCATCCAGGCGCTCGTTGCGATCGGCCAGCGTATAGCCCAGCGCATTCAATGCGTCCGCATGGTCCGGATCCTCGTCGAGCAGGCGCCGCAGATCCCGCTCCATACCCTCGAAATCCCCGAGTTCGACGATATACAGGGCGCGGTTGTAGCGCAGGTCGTGGTCTTC
>JAGRHB010000091.1:2868-7421 GCA_020445245.1 Gammaproteobacteria bacterium | reverse complement strand
TTCGAACCCGGCGCCGACGTCCACAAGACCGGTCCGGACCCGGCGGCACTCAGGGCAGCGGCGGACAAGCTGTTCGACATTTGAACGTTCAATGGTCGATCCGCTTGTGAATTGCCTCCGCTGGCCGCCATACTGATTTAAATCAAGGTAAAGACCTGGCCTGCCGTCAAGTATGCAACGAATTCATCGGGGGACCCGTCATTGGACATCGCAAGTCTCGTCATCACTTTTCTGCTGGCAGGCCTGATGCTGTTGCTGCTGGTGCGCCTGCCACTGGCGATCCTCGGCAATCTGCGCACAGGGCACCGTTTCCGCGAAGGCCTGGCGGGTGCGCTCGCCGAGCTGCGGCTTTCGCGAATGCTGAAATACCTCGGGATCGACGCCGCGATCTACCTGCACACGGAACAGGCGGTCGAGATCAAGAAACACATGGAGCGTTGTGACGCCTGTGACGCCAAGTCGCGCTGCGACCAGGTGCTGGGCAGTGAGCCGGCCACGGAAAAGCAAGACCTGGGCTTTTGTGCAAACATCGACGACCTGAACGAAATACGCCGCGCCCGTTGACGCCTTCACGAGGTGCCGGATCAGGCGACATCGCCGCGCGCTTCGCGGTTACCGCCGCCAGCATCTGTCGCATCGGACAGCGCGCCGATCTGGCGGTCGGTCAACGCCGCCAGCGCGGCCTCGGCCTCGCTGTAGAGTTCGCGCACGAAATCCGTACTGGGGCCGCGTTGATGAAGGATCTGCATCAGCGTCGTCAGGTGCGCGCGCGCCTTGCCGACGCTGCCGGCTTCTTCGAGACGCCTCGCCTGGACCAGGTGAAAACGTGTAGCCACCTCGGCCCGGCGCTCACCCAACTCCCTGCCAAAGATGGCGCGCACGTCGCGGGGAATCGGCTGCAGCGTGTATCCGCTGCTGACGGTTTCGATCAAGGTGTCCAGCGCCCCGACGGTGGCACGAAACGCCACGTCGTTCTCGATCGGGCCCACGCTCTTCGTGACTTGCGCACCCTCGGCGTTCAGCGCCGTTTCGGCGGAGCGGATTTTTTCCGCGATCGACGGGTATCGGCGGTACAGGCGCCTGATCTTCTGGCAACGCGCAAGGACCTCGCTGCGCAGCGTGACGCGGATCTCGCGAGACAACGGGACTGAGCGGAGCGCAGAAAGCGCGCCTGTAACGGCATTCACGCCGGCCTCCAGGCGCCTTACGGCGGCCTGGACCCTGGTCTGATGCGCCTGATAACGATTGAGCGCCGAGGCCATGAACAGCATCAGCAACAACATGCCGACCACGGCCAGCGGCATCCCCCACTGTTCCAGCTGCACCACCACCTACCTCCGGTTGAATTCGATGCCTGAGGTAACGGCCGCTCGTGCCGAAACCTGACCGCCTTGGCCTGGCCTGCCGGACCAGGGTGTCGGGACGTTTTACAGATTGGCGGCCCCTGACCCTCGCCAATCCTTCAACCCTCTGTATCAAGAGATAATTCCCGAAATGGCAGATAACTTGCATTAACCTGTTCATATCCATCGGACCAGGAGGTGCAGACCATGTTGCTTGCACACAAAAGCCGCTGTGTCGCGCTCGCCGCCAGCCTGGGCATCGGCCATGCCACGGCAGCGCCGGTCGAGGGCGAGGTCGGCAGCAACCTCGCGTCCCTGCTGGTCCTGCTGGGCGTCTGGGCACTCTTTATGGGTATGCGCAACCTGCGTGAACTCAGGCACAAGCGCCTGACCCCCCAACGTCAGCAACGAAGTGACGGCAAAGACCCACTGACACGCGCTGACACACAGATCCGATACTGAAACAGTACGTTTTCCCGACTACCAAGGCGCAGTCCGAGAAGCTACCCTGTTCCATCAGGATCTCTTCTCCCAAGGCTTGCAGTACGAGTGGATTTGTTCCTGTACATGGTGCTCGGCCTCGCGGCCACCTGGGGCGGATACGTCCTGTACATGGTGGTGGCGACGCGCGCCTCTGAGGGCCGGGCCGCCGCACCGCTGTTCGCGGTATTCCCGTCGCTTGCCGGGTTGCATGGACGCGCTCTGGTCTACTGCTTCAGCCCGCGCTGTGGTCCTTGCCGGCCGATGTCCAGAGACGTGGATATTCTTGCCGCCAGCGGGGCGCCGGTTTTCAAACTCGACATCACAGAGCACCCGGAGATTTCTCGCGAACTCGGCATCCGCGCGACCCCGACCCTGATTGTGGTCGAGGACGGCGCCGTCGCGCGCATGGTGCTCGGCGTGAAGAATGCCAGCTACATGCAGCGACTGATGGATGCCACGCCGGCATAGTTCGAAGGCCCCCCTCTGCTCACCGGACTAAACTGCTGTCAGGGCCACCACCAAAAGGCTACCTGAGCCGTCATGACAAGACTATTCGCTCGAGCCCTCTGGCTGCTGCTGGGCTGGGTGGAACTCCTGGTCTTTACCCTGCTGCTCTACGGATTGAGTTTTCTGCCCGCCGCATGGCGCGGCACCTGGTACCGGCACCTGTTTCAGGCCTGGAGCCGTACCTGGATTCACGCACTAGGTGTCGACCTGCGAATGCACCACAAAAACATTCACCCGCTGCCTGGGCGCTACATTCTCATCGCCAACCACCCCTCGTCGTTCGAGGACGTCGGCATTCCTTCACTGTTCGACGTCGACAGCCTGGCCAAGCACGAGGTCCGGGACTGGTGGCTGGTCGGGCGGATCAGCGCAGCAGCCGGCACGATCTTCGTGCAGCGTGACTCCAGGGCATCGCGCACCATTGCCGCTCAACAGATAAAACAGCGCCTCGAACAGGGGCGCAGCGTTGCGTTGTATCCGGAAGGTGGGATCAAGGGGCCGAGGCTGCAGCCGTCGTTCCGCCACGGCGCCTTCGCCATTGCAATGCAGACCGGCATACCTATCGTGCCTGTGTATCTGCACTACGAAGCGTCACACGATTTCCATTGGGGGCCGCACAGCCTCGTGCGAAATATGCGCAATATCATCGCGTCGCGGAACAACCGCGCAAACTACTACGTGTTTGACGCGATCGAGCCACACCTGTTTCATGACAAAATCAGCTACTGTCAGCATGTCCATGGCCTCTACCAACGCTGGCAGGCGCGATATCTCGACTGAAACCGATAACCAACGTAGTGAAGTGAAGCGATGCCCTACCCAGACCCTGCAGCAGCGGAAAAGGCCTTCTACGCCGCGTTTCGCTCCCTCGACCTCGAACAGATGAAAAGCGTTTGGATGGATTCAAGCAGCAGCAGTTGCATCCATCCGGGAGGCGGCCTGTTGCAGGGCATCGATGACATTCTTGCAAGCTGGGCTGAAATCTTTCGTGACAGTACCCCGCCACGCATTGAACACCGCCTGATCCAGGCCAGCACCGATGAACGCCTCGCTGTCCACACGGTCCGGGAAGACATCAACAGTGGTTCCGGGAGCCAGCGCGCGGTCGTACTCGCCACCAACATCTACGGCTACATCGATGGTGGATGGCGCATGGTGGCCCACCACGCCTCGTTGCCCTTGGTCGAGACCCCGCCTGCCGCGACCCGGCCGCCGCTGCACTGAACGACGCGCAATGCCAGACGACAGGTACCACCGTCTGGCATTGCCGGATGCTGCCAGCTAGGGGAATGCCGGGATCTGCGACTCCAGCCCTTTGGCCTGGACCTCGGGATGATGCGCCATGATCAGCTCCCGGATCTCGTGTACTCGACGCACGGGAACGTCCACCATCAGCAGAATCGCGCCGCGATCAATTGCCGGCTGGAAGCGTTTCAGGCGTGAGTTGGGGATGCTGACCGCAATCATTCCGGACACCCAGGAACCCATCATTGCGAACACGACCGCCAGCACCAGTATCCCGGCGTTGCCGACGGACTGACCGAGCTCTGGATAGAACGTCAGTGCCACACCGGCCAGGGCGCCGGTGATCCCGCCGGCGATCATGCCGATGCCGATGCCATGAAGAACATCAGATCGCTGCAAGAGATTGGCCACATGCAGGCGGCCAAGATTCACCCCGTCCTTCGCGAGATAATGAATGTGTGGATCATCGATCTTGGCCAGCAGCAGTTCCTTCTCGATGGTCTGTGCCGAATCCACGTCCGGCAGGATAAAGTACAGCCGTCTGCGCATTTCGATTGCCTCCGTCGAGGGTTTGTCGACCACTTCATGTGCCGCGGCGATATTCGCCGTCGTCGGGGTCGTTCCAGCCAAGTATAGGAACCCCCAGAAAAACGGTAGGTTTTTATAAAATCTTTTGAACTCGTGACGGAAAAATCAGACTATAAGCGTATTAGCTTGTTCTGAATTTACTGACGCGGCGTCGTACCGCCAGAGGAGCCTCGCAATGAAAAAGGTGCTGTTGCTGATCGCCATCATCGGCCTGGTCAGCGTACGTGCGGCCAGCGCAGACGTGTTGGTATTGGTTCACGGTTACCTCGGAACCGCGCAGAGTTGGGCGGAGTCTGGCACCATGGATCGTCTCTACCAGCGTGGATACCGGCAGGTCGGGATCTACGGCTATAGCCCACAAGGCATGGTCTACCAACGCCTGGGCAA
>JAGRHB010000091.1:0-2769 GCA_020445245.1 Gammaproteobacteria bacterium | reverse complement strand
TCTCTACCAGCGTGGATACCGGCAGGTCGGGATCTACGGCTATAGCCCACAAGGCATGGTCTACCAACGCCTGGGCAAGCCCGACACAGCGCGTCCGGTTTACGCCGTAAACCTGCCCTCCCAGGCACCGGTCATGATCCAGGCCGATTGGCTGGCCGCCTTTTTGCGCGACATTGGCAAGCGCCACCCCGACCAATCGATCAACCTGGTCGCCCACTCCGCTGGCGGCCTCGCCGCGCGCATGGCACTGGTGCGTCATGGCAGGCTCGGGGTCCAGCACCTGATCACGATAGCGACACCACATTTCGGTACCGGACGGGCGCTCCAGGCAATCGACGCCACCAACAATGGCGGAATGTTCGGCTTCGTCAAGAACTGGCTGGTACGCCGTTCGACCGGTGATGCGCTCTACGCCACCCTGCTACAGAGTCGAGGCGTGCTGTTTGACCTCACCCCACCGGTTCCCGGCAACCTGCTGTTCTGGCTCAACCAGCAGCCACACCCGGATATCAAGTACACCAGCATCATGCGTACCGGCACCTTCTACATGCCGGGAGATCAGGTGGTGCCGCCGCTCAGCCAGGACTTGAACCGGGTTCCCGCGCTGGCGGGCCGGGTGAAGACCTATTCGATGTCCGAGGGACACCTGCTGACGCCGCAGGACGGTGACCTGATCGGCAACCTTCTGGCAACCGGCGCGACCACGAAGAATTCCCCGTGAGCTAATCTTTGGCGCATGCGTCAGGCGCTGAACCAGGCCGAAAAACTGCTGCGCGACTATGGCCGCAACTACGAAGCCAATCTCGTCGCCATCGCGCTCGAGACATTCGACAGGGATCCGCAGGCGGCCTGCCGCGAGATCAACAGCGATGAATGGTGGAATGGTACCGCCGCAGTGGCTGCCGTCGACCTCGCGGTTGCCGGCGGCTTCACAGCAAAGTCTCGTATGGATGCGCAGGCACTGCGCCAGGCGTTGCTCGTGATCTTCACCACCATGCGGGCCTATGGCGAACACAACGCCGCTGGCGAGATCGTCGTGTCGCAGTTCAGGAAGTGGCGGGAATCGCACATCTGACCAAGCCCCGCATAAGGTTATCGGCCCCGCTGCCGCCAACAGCCAAAGGCGGATTGGCCCCCGGTTCTCCACGGGACGGCCACCTGTCCGACAAACAATCGATTGAACCAAGAGGCCCGGATGCAATCGTTCGATATCTATTTCCTCGGTGAGTCCCTGCCTGGTGCAGACCCGGTCGCCGTGCGTCGCGGCGTGGCGAAGTTGTTCAAGGTGCAGGAAGCATCTATTGAGCGCCTGTTTTCCGGCCAGCCGCTGCGCGTGAAACAGTCCGTGGACGCGGATGCAGCGAGCCGCTATCGCGCTGCGTTTCGCGATGTCGGTGCATTGATCCAGATCATTCCGAGCGGATCGGCGCCGCCGGCGGCCAGACCACGGTCTTTGCAGGAGCCTACGGCGGCCCCATCCATCGACGCGACAACGGACACTGAGACGCCGCCCGACCATTCGCCACAGGTGATGGGCGACGGGATGGACGCGCCTGCCGGCGTACAGAAGCGGGGCATCGAATTCGGCCTGGCCGAACCCGGCGCAATCCTCGATCACGCCACTCCGCCCCCTCCGGCCCAGATCGACACCAGCGGACTGCAGGCCCTGCCACCAAACACCGGGTCGCTGGAGGACTGCCGCAACGAAAAACCGCACCGCCCAATACCGGACATCAGCCATTTACGACTGGTCGACGACTGAGGCGCACCCCAGCCGCCACCCCGTCAGCGTCCCGAAAATGCCAGATGCTGCAGCGCCGACGGTGGATGCAGCTCGATCCGGAAGAGACCAACCGGGTGATCACTGTCCGCGCGTAACGGTATATGCTCCGGTGCCTCGCTGAACCAGATTATCGCCGGACGGTGTGCCGCTTCCTGTTCTCCACGCTTGTTCAGATGGAAGCCGGCAAAACTGACCTTCCAGGCCGGCACCGCGAGGGGCCCGATATTCACCGTCTCGCGACCTTCCACTTTGACGCGGTAGGTCAGGTGCTCACGACCGTTGGTGACCGGAAAACTGAATTCGGCTGCATCAGCCAGGGCCTGTGCACGGACACGCTGCAGCATGCCCAGGCGATCGAGGAGATCACCCACGATCACGGTGGCGGAGGGTACTTCTCCAGTATCCAGTCGGGCGATCTCGTCACGCCCGACTCCGGCATTGACATCGAGTCGCTGAACCCCCAGTTCCGAGGCGTCACGCAGATACAGGCGGTGGCGGATCTTGCGTGATTTCTCGTAGGTCTCGAATCCAACCAGCTGCCCTGCATCCGGCATCGACCAGGTGCGAAACCGGTAGCGGATCGGGTACAGCGACTCGACGTTGGGATAGTTCGCAGATGTCGCATCGAGCCGCATCTCGACCAGACCCGCCGCGCCCCGCGCGGCAGCGGTCTCCAGGCTCAGGTCCGCGATCGGCAGATCTGCGCCCAGCGAAAACACACCGCGATAGATGACCCGATATTCGAGTTTCTCCACCGCTTCAGTGGCCATGACGGGCGATGCGAGGAGCCACGACAGGAGGACAATCAGAAAGCGATGACTGACGTTCAAAAGTAACCCCGCCCTGCCTCGAACCCGGTGCTAATCTTCCGGTTAGTACGCAAAAGGATTATCGAGTTCCAGTTGGCACGTGTCATGCGTAATTTAACTCGAATACCGCCGAACACGGCAGAAAAGTCAAAATATTGACGCAATTGGGACGTAATC
>JAGRHB010000090.1 GCA_020445245.1 Gammaproteobacteria bacterium | reverse complement strand
GCCATGATCACCGCGCGTTTGACCCGGTTTTCGAGTTCGCGGACATTTCCGGGCCAGTTGTAGGCCTCTAGCGCCTCGACAGCCTGCGGCATGAAGCCTTTCACCGGCCGCTTGAACTGCGTCGCGAAGCGTTCGAGAAACGCACGCGCCAACAACAGGCTGTCGCCCTGACGCTCGCGCAACGGCGGGACGCGGATCGTCGCCTCGTTGATGCGGTAGTACAGGTCCTCGCGAAAATCCCCCTGCTGGATCAGTGCCGGCAGGTCACGATGGGTGGCGCAGACCACCCGGACATCGACGGCGATCTCGGCACGGCCACCGATGCGCTCAATCACCCGCTCCTGCAGAAAACGCAGCAGCTTGGCCTGAAGCGGCAATGGCAGATCGCCGACCTCGTCGAGGAACAACATGCCGCCATTGGCCACTTCGATCTTGCCCGGCGTGGTCTTGGCCGCGCCCGTGAACGCGCCCTTCTCATAACCAAACAGCTCGCTCTCGAGCAAGGCCTCGGGGATCGCCGCACAATTGATCGCGACCAGTCGCTTGTCGCGCCTGTCGCTCATATTGTGCAATGCCTTGACCAACACCTCCTTGCCCGTGCCGCTTTCACCGAGTATCAGGGTGGACACATCGGTGGGCGCCAGCTTCTCCACCGTACGGCAGACCTTGTGCATCTCTGCACTGGATGCGATCAGCCCTTCGAGCGCCGAGGAACCGTGAACACTCTGCAGGCGGCGGTTTTCCTGCTCGATGTGATACAGGCGCGCTGCGCGCTGTACCGTCATCCCGAGCAGGTCCGGATCGATCGGCTTTTCGTAGAAATCGTACGCCCCCATCGCGATCGCCCGCATCGCGTTGGTCCGGTCATTGTGGCCGGTGACCACGATTACCTTGGTATCAGGCGCCAGGGCAAGGATCTCCTCGAGGAGCGCAAAGCCCTGGGTAACCCCGCCGGGATCAGGCGGCAGACCCAGGTCCAGCGTCACGACCGGCGGCTCCAGCCTGCGCAGGTGCGCAATCGCACCCTCGCGGTCCTCTGCCACTGCGACCTCGAAATCCTCGAAACTCCACTTCAACTGGCTCTGCAGGCCACGGTCGTCTTCAACAATCAGGAGTTTGTCTTTGCTGTCTGCCACTAATTCACCGATCCTTCCCCGTGCAAACGATCCACCGCTTCAACTCGGCAACGGACTGTCCGCCAGAGGCAACATGATACGAAACAGGGTACCGCGCCCAGGCGAGCTCTCGACCACTACTTGGCCACCGAGCGCAGAGATCACCTCACGGCACTCGTAGGCACCTATGCCCATGCCGGTCAGACCCTTGGTGGAATCAAACGGCCGAAACAGCCGTGTCTTGATGAATTCAGCATCCATGCCGCTGCCGGTGTCTCGGATGTCCACTATAACTTGGTCACCGGATACCCGCAGCCCAACGTCGATACGGCCCTCTGGCGGCGTCGCGTCCTGGGCATTCTGCACCACATGCCCGAGCACCGACGACAGCCGGTCCGGTTCGGCGAGTACGAATGCCGACGCAACCTCGGTGGCGAGTGCGGGGGACGGCCTGCCGGCTGACTTCGCGGTGACCACGTCACGCAATTCACTGACGAGGTCGACCGGCCTGTTCTCGCCCGTAATGTCCGCACTCTTGAGCTGCGCCATCAGCCGGTTCATTTTGAGCACGGCGTTTTCGATCGTACTGATCGCGTCGTCGATGAACTCCGGGTTGTTCTTGTGCCTGGAAGCGTTCTTGGCCACCAGCGACAGCTGTGCGATCAGGTTCTTGAGATCGTGCATCACGAACGCAGACAGCCGGTTGAAACCCTCGAACTGCCGCGCCTCGGCAAGCGCTTCCGCTGCCTGGTTGAGTGCCAGGTAGCTGGCGGCCTGCATCCCGACTGTCTTGAGCAGGTCGAGGTTCTCCCAGTTGATCGACTGGGGGGCACGTGGCTGCAGCAGCATCACGACGCCGAGCAGATGCTCGTCGTGAACCAGCGGCACGATCAGCCAGGCATCCGCGTTGTCTACCAGCCAGGCCGGCACCGCGAGGTCGCCGTAGACGTCCGGCGCATGGCGGAATTCGTTGAGATCGATGACCCAGCGCTGGCTTTCCATGAACGGCAGCATCGGCTCGCTTGCCTCGATCAACGGTTCAACCGCGTGCTGTGAGTTGAAGCGTGCACGGAAGCGGAACGCGCCCTTCTCCGACCGCGTCCACAGCATTCCTCCTGAACTCTCGACGATCTCAGCGAGCGCCCAGATGACACGCTCGTTCAGTGGCAGGTCACCCTGCTTCCCGGCGAGCAGGCCAATGACCCGAAGCCACTCCTCGCGGTAGTCGTAACGGTAGCTGAAGAAATGTTTGTTGAAAAAGACCTTGGTGCGGGCGCGAAACTGTCCGGAAAACAACAATGCAACCAGCACCACGACGGCACCGAACAGAAACGCGATCTGCAGCACGCCGCCCCACTCGCCACCGTAGAGCTTGATGTAGTAACCCACCAGGGCCATCAGCAGCATGTACAGGCCAGCGCTGAACAGCGTCGTCGAATGCAACACCATGCGGCGCGACAGAAACACCGGCAGGCTCCAGTCCGGGTTGCGCGCTGCAGTTATCCCAATCAACGGGATTGCCATCGTGCTGACGAAACCACGGGCCGACCAGATCGCCTCGTCCAGGCGATGAAACAACACAGCGTCCGTGTACAGGTAAAAATCGAAGACGAACAGGGCACCCAGCCCAAAGCACAGGTGCTTGATGCCCCAGCGCTGATCCACCGGCGTATTGCGGAACAGCTGTTCGACCAGCGCCATCCCCAGCACCGCGTACAGCAGCTGACCAATCAGTGAAAAATCACGTTTCAGTGCGCTATCGTGGAGCAGGCTTTTGAGCTGCGGGATGTCAACCAGCGTCACCAGCATGAAGAATCCGAGCAGCAGGCAACCGAGACGCACGTAGCCGAGCATCCGCATGTACAGCGGGTTGCCTTCGGCAAAGGGTTTGAGCAGGTGCAACACAAAGAACAACCAGAGCAGGTTGCGCACCACTTCGGTTGCCCACACGATCTCCAGACCCGGCACGCCGTACCCTGCCTGTGCGGCGGCCGCCAGGCTCCACAGCGCGGAGGCGCCTACCGCCATCAACAGCTGCGAACCCTGGAACCGGGCCCGCCAGCCGGTCAGCAGCAGCAGAAACAGGATCGTGTAGGCGATACAGGCCAGGCCATAGCCATACAATGGCAAGGAACTCACGACGACACCGCTGTCTCGGTCACCGGCCGACCGTGCGCATCCGACCGCGGATCGACCGCCGAACCGGTCTTTCCGGGTCCTTCAGTGCGCACCTTTTCCCCACAGCACGACCTCGACCGTCTCCAGCAGGATGATCAGGTCCAGGAACGCGCTCGCATTCTTCACGTAGTAGAGATCGAATTCGAGCTTGTTACGTGCATCATCGGTCGTTGCACCGTAGGGGTACGACAACTGTGCCCATCCGGTCAGCCCGGGCTTCACCCGGTGCCGTTCGGCATAGAACGGGATCTCCTTTTCCAGTTGCTCGACGAACTCCGGGCGTTCCGGCCGCGGGCCCACCAGGCTCATCTCACCCCGCAGCACATTGAACACCTGGGGCAATTCATCGAGGCGCGTTTTGCGTATGATCGCGCCGACGCGGGTGATCCGGCTATCGTTCTTGGACGCCCAGCGCGCCACGCCATCCGCCTCCGCGTCCGTGCGCATGCTGCGGAACTTGTGCACCCGGAATTGCCGTCCGTTCAGTCCGACGCGCACCTGATGGAACAACACCGGCCCCTTGCCCCCGCTCTCCAGCATGATCGCCGCTGCCACCAGCAACATGAAAGGCCAGGCAACCAGGAAGATCAGTAGGCCGGCAGCCAGATCGAGGGCACGTTTGGAGTACTGAGCGACGCCGCTGAGGCGGAAGCCGTCAGAAAAGAAGATCCAGCTTGGATGCAGCACGTCGAGCTTGATCCTGGACGTCTCCTTCTCGAAGAAACTCAAGAGATCGAGGACCATGGTGCCGGACATTTTGCAGTCGAGTATCTGGTCGACCGGGAGACGCAGACGGCGGTCATCGGGCGCCACCACGATCTCGTCCACCTCGAATTCGAGGACCATGTCCATCAGGGTACGATCGTGGTTCAGCCAGCGTTCGCGGGCGATGCTGGTCTCCGACTCGTTCACATGCACGTACCCGACCACCCGGAATCCCGGCTGACGCGGCTCCAGATCCGCGATCATCCTGGCCTGCCGGCCGGTACCAAGGACCAGCACCTTGGTTGCCTGCAAATCGCTGTTCGTCAAGCGGAAAAACAGGCTGCGCAGGCCCAGCACACCAGCGAACGTGAACAGCATCGCGTAGGTCATGACGCCGCGCCCCACCACCAGGTCCGGGAAGGTGTAAAACACCACGCTCATCGCCACGCTGGCAATCAGGAAACTCAACCCGACCCGCACCAGAAGACCGGCGCTGAATGGCAGGCCACGCTGGTAGAGCCCGACCGAGATCATCGAGATCGTCATCGCCATGGCATAGGCCATCGCGGTGTACGACAGGGTCTCGGGCGCATCCACCAGCGACAGGTTGCCCTGCGAGTAACGGACGTAGAAACCCGCCAGCAACGAATAGAACATCACCAAAAACTCCACCACCCCGAGAAGCAGGTAAAGTTTTGATACGTAATGGCCGAAAAGCCTGAACATCATGAATTGAAGAATCCCTGTCTCGCGACGCGCACGCCGAGCCTGACAAACCATTGTGACGCAATCAATCCAATAATCGGAAAATTCATACAGGATCACTCTATTGCCGGGACTGTCTCGCCTGCGTGACACACCCGGGGTATCATCCACGCGCCGCGGGTCGTCCCGCGACCATTTCAAAATCGGAAGGTTTTCTCCCCATGGACATCAAAGACGCAAAGATCGCAGTGATCGGCCTTGGCTATGTCGGCCTGCCTCTCGCGGTCGAGTTCGCCAAGAAGTTTCCCGTGGTTGGCTACGATATCAGCGCCCCGCGCATTAAAGAATTGCGGCAGGGCAAGGACAGTTCTTTAGAGGTGGAGCCCGAAGAACTCGCTGCCGTATCCATGGCATTTACCGAACAACTGGACGATCTGCGCGACTGCAACGTGTTTATCGTCACCGTGCCGACACCGATCGATGAGTACAAGAGCCCGGACCTTCGCCCACTGATCTCGGCCAGCCGTGCGGTCGGCCAGGTGATCGGCAAAGGTGACGTGGTCATCTACGAGTCCACCGTGTATCCCGGTGCCACGGAGGAAGACTGCATCCCGGTGATCGAAAACGCGTCGGGACTGGTGTTCAACAAGGATTTCTTCGCAGGATACAGCCCCGAACGTATCAACCCGGGCGACAAAGAGCACCGGGTCACCACGATCAAAAAGGTCACCTCCGGATCGACACCCGAGATCGCGGATTTCGTCGACGCATTATACGCCAGCATCATTGTCGCCGGGACCCACAAGGCCAGCAGCATCAAGGTGGCGGAGGCGGCGAAGGTCATCGAGAACACGCAGCGCGACGTCAACATCGCGCTGGTCAACGAACTTTCGCTGATCTTCGGCAAGATGAACATCGATACCGAGGAGGTGCTCAAGGCCGCGGGCACCAAGTGGAACTTCCTGCCGTTCCGCCCTGGCCTGGTCGGCGGACACTGCATCGGCGTGGATCCCTACTACCTGACCCACAAGGCACAGGCGATCGGTTACCACCCGGCGATGATCCTTGCCGGGCGGCGGATCAACGACGGCATGGGATCACACGTTGCCGGCAGCGTGGTCAAACTGATGCTCAAGCGCGGTCTCAAGGTCAACGGCGGACGCGTGCTCATCATGGGCCTCACGTTCAAGGAAAACTGCCCGGACCTGCGAAATACCCGCGTCACCGACATCATCGACGAACTCAAGAGCTACGGTATGCAGGTGGATGTCTGGGACCCCTGGGTCAGCGTGTCCGAGGCCGAGCATGAATACGGCATCACCCCGATTGCCGGCCCACAGGACGGGATTTACCAGGCCGTGGTTCTTGCCGTTGCCCACCGCCAGTTCGCGGAACTCGGGCTGGAGAACATCCGTAAGCTGGGGACACCCGACTCAGTGTTGTTCGATGTGAAATACCTGTTCCCGGCGGCGGCGACGGACGGACGACTCTAGTGACCGTGGCTGTCAGCCGCCCCAAGTCGTGAAACAGCTGCCGGCCATGGCCTTTACCCTCTCCCCTTACGCCCTCCCAGAGGGGGCGAGGGACGCAGACTCGCTTCGCGAGATTCACGTTAAGCAGATACAGGAAAAATCTCATGCGCGTATTGATCACCGGGAGCGCTGGCTTCATCGGCTCCGCACTGTCGTTGCGCCTGCTCGAGCGCGGCGACGAAGTCATCGGTGTGGACTGCCTCGACCCTTACTATGACGTCACGCTGAAAGAGGCACGCCTCGCCCGCACCCGTGACCACGCCAGCTACACCGACGTGCGTGCGCGCATCGAGGATCGTGCAGCAATGACCGAGACCTTTGCGCGCTACCAGCCGCAACGTGTAATCAACCTCGCGGCACAGGCCGGCGTGCGGTATTCGATTGAAAACCCGGACGCCTATGTCGACAGCAACCTGGTCGGTTTCGGGAACATCCTGCAGGGCTGCCGCAACCACGGCGTCGAACACCTCGTGTATGCGTCGTCGAGTTCGGTATACGGCTCGAACACCAACATGCCCTTCTCGGTGCATGACAATGTCGACCATCCGGTCAGCCTGTATGCCGCCACCAAGAAGGCCAACGAGCTGATGGCACATACCTACAGCCATCTCTACAACATTCCGACCACCGGGCTGCGGTTTTTCACCGTGTACGGTCCCTGGGGCCGGCCAGACATGGCACTGTTCAAGTTCACCAAGGCGATCCTCGCCGATGAACCCATCCCGGTATTCAACTACGGCAAACACCGCCGCGATTTCACCTATATCAACGATATCGTCGAGGGCGTTATTCGCGTGCTCGATCAGCCGGCCCGGCCCAATCCGAATTGGAACAGCGACGTACCCGACTCGGCGACCAGCCGTGCCCCCTACCGCCTGTACAACATCGGCAACAACAATCCGGTCGAACTGATGTACTACATCGAGACCCTCGAAAAATGCCTGGGAAAGACGGCCGAGAAAGACCTGTTGCCACTGCAGCCGGGCGACGTGCCGGATACCTATGCCAACGTGGATGACCTGGTGAACGATCTCGACTACAAGCCCGCCACCTCGGTCGAAGAAGGCGTGGCGAATTTTGTGGCCTGGTATCGCGACTACTACAAGGCCTGAAACAATCACTTGCCGGGGCCATCCCTGCCCCTAAAGGCATCAGATGGCCGCGTCAGATAAACGCCAGTACTTCGCGCTCGATATCCTGTTTGTCGATCACGGC
>JAGRHB010000008.1 GCA_020445245.1 Gammaproteobacteria bacterium | reverse complement strand
GGATGAAAGTGTTTCACCGCAGGCCAATGTGGCGGCCGGGCGTATGGCGCTGGCGCCCTGCCACGCGTTCTTTCAGTTCTACGTGTGCGACGGGCGCCTTTCGTGCCAGCTTTACCAGCGCAGTGCGGACGTGTTCCTCGGTGTTCCGTTCAATATTGCCAGCTATGCCCTGCTGACGATGATGATCGCACAGGCCTGCGACCTGGGCCTCGGCGAATTCATTCACACGCTCGGGGATGCGCATCTGTACACCAATCATCTGGAGCAGGCGGATGAGCAGCTGACAAGAACCCCCTATGAACTGCCGACGATCCAATTGAACCCGGACGTCAAAGACCTGTTTGCCTTCCGCTACGAAGACTTCACCCTTTCCAACTATCAGTGCCACCCGCATATCAAGGCCCCGATCGCTGTCTGACCGGTTGGGCGCCGGCCTGTGCAGCGACTTTCGAGGGCGTTTTGTGCGTCGCACAAGTTTTGTTGATCCATGTCAACAGAGCCTGCCGTCGCCACTTGCAATTTTCCAATAAATCACTATAAAAGTATTTAACGAAATACTTATACGAGGAACGGGTCATGAGTGGCGAATTGGTAGTTGATGGCCGCGAACTGCTGGCCATGTCCGAAGACGCTCCCGAGCAGGTCGAGGCGATCATCGAGATGATGATCGATGCCGATGAGGATATGCTGGCGGACGAAGAGGAAGAGTAAGTTAATCAAAGGTCTGCTGCCGCAACAGCAGGCCTTCTACATAGGGCTTTTCGACGTGGACTGCTAACATTCACGCATGAAGCCCCTGCCCAACCTTTCCATCATTGCGGCGCTGTCCGACAACGGCGTTATCGGTCGAGACAATGCGCTTCCCTGGCGGATGCCCGCGGATCTCGCGCATTTCAAGCGTCTGACCATGGGCAAGCCGATCGTGATGGGACGCCGCACCTGGGAGTCCCTTCCCGGCCTTCTGCCGCATCGTACCCATATCGTTGTATCCCGCGACCGCGACTACCAGGTCGAGGGTGGTTTTGTCGTGCATTCGGTCAGAGAGGCAATCGAATTCGCCGGCGATGCCGACGAGCTGATGGTGGTCGGTGGCGCCAATCTGTACGCGCAGACGCTGCCCCTGGCATCGCGCCTATACCTGACCTGCATCCACGGGCAGTTTGATGGGGACACGCGCTTTCCCGACTATGAGCAGGCGGAGTGGCGTGAGGTCGCGCGCGAATCGCACGATGCCGATTCGCGTAATCCTTACCCTTACTCCTTCGTCACACTGAAACGCGTCTAGTCACCGCGCTGACGCCGCAATTCGCGGTTCTCCGCCTTGAGTTTCTTGTAGGCCCTGGCGAGTTTCTGCAACTGGTCTTTTCCCTGGTCAGTGTCTGCCACGCGGCCATCCTCGCCCAGGGCGTCCGCGACAGCCGCTTCAGCCGCGCTGTGCCAGTGTTCCACCACTGCCTCGGGCAATCCGTATTCCCGGGCCGCGACGGCGACTGTGGTCTTGCCCGACAGTATTTCCCTCACCAGTGCCAGTTTCCGCTCGGCCGTCCAATAGCTCGCGTCGACGGCGGCCTGCTGTGAAGCCGCGTCAGTATCCTCCGCGCCGGAGGTGCTACGGCGAGGCAATCGCCGAACCCAGACCGCCACCGGGCTGTCGGGCCCATAGAAGGTGATCAACAGCGCGGGCAGAAGCAGCAGGTCGAAAACCAGCGCGGAAACAAGGCCGACGGTGGTCAGCAGACCGAAATTGCGGGTTGGGACGAAGTCTGACCACACGAGGATCAGGAACTGGGCGCTGAGAATGATGGTTGTCGTGACCACGGCACGGCCTGCTCCACGATACGCGCGCGCCAGGGCCACCACCGGTGCGACGCCGGCGGTAACGCGACGTTTGAAGCCGTGAAACACATGGATCGTGTCATCCACGGCGATACCGATCGCCACGCTGGCGATCATCGCCGTCGCCATGTCCAGCCAGATCCCGGTCAGACCCATGATCACGAAGATCAGGAAGATCGGTGACAGGTTGGGGATCATGCACAACAGCGCGGCCCAGAAGGAGCGCAGGAAGAACAGCATGAACACGAAGATCAGCACCAGCGCGCCCCAAAGGCTGTAGACCTGTCCGGATACCAGCAGGTCCTCCATGTCGGCAAACAGCCGACCATTGCCGGCAATCTCCCAGCGCAGGGCGTCGCCAACGTTGTCCCGCAGGTATTCCCGAATATTTTCCAGTACCCGCGAGATGTCGTTCGCACTGTGTACGTTGATATTCAAAGCGATCTGCGAATGCTGGAAGTCACGGTCGACGAAGTCGTAGATGTCCTCGCCATCGTAGATCAAGAGGTACTGTGTGATGAGTTCGCGGTCGTCCGGGAGCTGCCGGAACGCGGGATTCTCGGCATTGAAGGCCCAGTGCATCTCCTGCACGAAGTCCGGCAGCCCGAAGCTGCGGTCGATCTCCGGTTGTGCCTTCGACCACTGCTGGAAGTCGCGGATCAATTGCAGTGTCCGCGGATCTTTCAGTCCATCCCTGGCGTCGGCGTCGAAGATGACAGACACCGCCATGGTGCCGACCAGCTTGTCCTCGATGTAACGAGTCTGCTCACGAACCGGGTGGTTGAAGTCAAAGAACTCCTGCAGGTTGGTCTCGACCACGACGTTACGCAGCTGTGGCGCCCCCAGCGCGAGCAGTACGCAGACCATCCCGATCACCAGTGCCGGCTGTCGAATGCCAAATCGGTACAGCGCCGACACAATCCCGTCGACGAGGTGCGCACTGCCGCGGACATTCGTCCACGGCCGCTTGTCCCAGCGCACCACGATATTCGGCAGGATGCGAAACACCACCAGGTAGATCAGGAGCGTGCCGAGCGCCGAGATGAGGCCGAAGGTCTTGATTGGCACGATCGGGCTGGTGCCCAGCGAGGCCAGGCCGCCGGCGGTGGTCAGCGCGGCAAACAGTGCTGGACGGTCGACTTCCTGGATCGCGCGCGCGACACGCTCGGCACCGGAATAACCGAGTTTCGAGGCGATGAAGAGCCCATTGAACAGGTGCACCAGCGCGGCGACCGTCAATGCTGACAGGAGCGGCGGAATGATGCTGGAGACCAGCGTGAACGGCTGGTCCAGCAAGACGTAGATGGCGACGGTGGAGTTGGTCACCACGCCGATCGCCACCCCGGCGAGCATCACCGCCAGCCAGCGCCGGAACAGCCACCAGATCAGCGTCAGGCCGGTGGCGACCGTGGCCGGTATGAAGATCATGTTGTCTCGCAGCATCGAGCGCAGTTGCGCCACATCGAGCGGGATCTGTCCGGCCATCGCGACCAGGTAACCCTTGAGCCGGGCGTCCTGCACTGCCGCCAGGATCTGCTCCTCCAGAGCCAGCCGCTCGATGCTGTTGCCGGATTTCTTCGGGATGGCAACCATCGCCAGAGCGGACCCGTCGGCCGCCGCCATCACTCCTTTGCTGAGCTCGTCCTGCAGCACCCGCTCCTGCCGGTCCGCCGGGCGTGACTGCGCCAGCGTCCTGACGTCGATCAACGGCTCGACAATAAAGTCGTCCTGGGTGCCGGCGATGTGGTCCTGGGTGGTGACGGCCACCACCTCGTCGATCTCCGGCAGTTTCTCCAGGCTGCGCCTCAGCCCGTCGTAGGCATCCAGAAAGCCATCTGAAAACAGCGCAACTCCCTCGAACAGCAGGACGAACACCTGGTCGTTCGGGAACCTCGTTCGCAGCTCCCTGTCGAGTACTACGGCTGGCTCGTCATCCGGGAAATACACGTCGGGCGCATTATTGATGTTCAACTTCAACAACAGGGTCGACGGCAGGACAGTAAACAACAGCAGGAACAGCAGGCTCAGGTAGTGGCGCCAGGGCAGGGCGCCGAGTCGGCCGAGCAGGTTGGCATCCCCGGCGGTCGTCAGGTTCAGCTGGACGCAGTCTTCGCCGCCGAAGCGGGTACGAAAAGAGGTGCAGCCGGCCGAGAGAGGGAGATCGTCTGCACGGTGCAGTGTGAGCTTGGTCTGCGGGTGTCGCTGCTCGGTGCCGGCAGATTTCTTCGCCGCATCCAGGTGTTCGCGCAGGCGCTCGTGATAACGCTCGTCCACCATGTCGAGCAGCGGTACCGCTTGCAGGTCATCAAACGAACGGTATCCGAGGCGCTGCAGAAACAACGCGTTCGCGTAGACGAAGAAACCCTCGTGAACGATCGCAACAGGGTGTTGCGCGTGCTCCAGTCGCGACGGGCGGAGGGATTCTTCAGTCACACGCCTGTTCCGCCAGGATCAAAAGCTGGCTCGCCAGCCGAGATTGATCGACGAATGGTCTTCGTGAAAGCCGCCCAGCGTGTCCGCGTCGCCGGCAAAATAGTGCAAGGCCAGGTAGAACTCGTGTGGTTCCCAGCCGAGGAATGCGACCTCGGGATTCAGGTAGATGTCCTTGTCGCCGATGCCGACATAGAAATCCAGACTCGCACGCCAGCGAGCACGGTCGAACGGGGTCTCGATCTCGCCGTTGATGCTGTAGATCTCTTCGCGGTCGATGATCGCAGGGGCGTCGATCAGGTTCATGCCGACCAGCTGCAGGTTCACCCGTGTATCGCCGTCACCGGGATGGAACTCGACCCCGCCGCCCCAGGCAATACCCGGCGTGGTGGTATAGCTGAGGTCGGTTCGTGTGACCGGGTTGTCGCTGCTGTACACCAGCTCGACGCGCCAGGTGGCGCCGCCCGCATCGATTGCGGCGTCCGCGCCATAGGCCCACGATCTGGGGTATTCGGCCTGGAAACGCCCGACCCCGGCCGAACGGAAATAAGGCGTCGATTGACGTGTGCGCGCAATTGTGACGCCGATGTCGGCAAACGAATGGGTGCGCGTGTAGCGCGCGCCAAAGCCGCCGTCACCACTTGGTTCGTCCTCGATGATGGTGGCATTTTTCACTGTGGCCGGCGGGATGATCGCCGGGTCGATGCCGAGGATGCGGCCGGATTCGCGGTTGATCGGGTACCACACGCTGTCCTGATCGGGGAGCTCGGCCGCGCGGAAGTCAAACAGCCAGACCAGGTCGAGTTTGCCGGATCCGAGAAAGGTCTCGGCGCGCAGCATCGGGTTCGAGCGTCGGCGGTCTTCGAGGTTGTCCAATATGAAGCGGGTCAGATCGGCGGTGCTCACCCGGTCGGACAGTGGGATCTCATCGAGACGTCCCCAAACCACGGTCTGGGTGCCTGCCGTGAGGCGAAAGTTGTCGCCTCGATAGCGCACGAAGCTGTCACCGTAGTCCGCGATGATATCGGTGAAGGCATTGCGCTGGTCCTGCGAATAACCATCCACGCGTGCCGCGACCTGGAACTCCCATTGCGGTGCCGGTTGCCAGTTGGCAAAGCCGGACACCTTGCCGTACAAGGTGCTGTCTGCCTCTGCGCGGGAGCTCGTGAAATGGCCATATTCTGCGCGGACGTCATCGATCCGGATTTCGAAGTCACCGGTGTCGCCGGTGCTTCCGGACGACCCTGCAATGCGCGTTTCGCCGGTTGGGGTGGTGGCCGGACCGGTTTCATCGATGATCAGTTCACCCGGCTGCGGCGCCCCCTCGATGACGATTTCGCTGCCGCCGCCGACCGGCTCGTTGCCACCGATATCGATGATCACTTCTTCGACTGCAGGCCGATCCGCCGCGGTGGCCGGGCCGCCCGAGGTACAGGCGGCGACGATGGCGAGCGACAGCAGCGTAAGAGGTGGGCGGCGCGAATGCAGCATTTTCAGCGGTCCTTTGGTCGAGCGGGGCCCGATGCGCTCATGGCCTGTACGCGGCCTCGGCGCTGTCGTCAGCCAGCGCCTGGCTGGTGAACAGGCGATCGGGAATGCCCTGATTATACTTGACCGCGTCCAGGGATATCCGGGTCACGTGGCCGGACTCGAGATCCTCCATCGTGCTCTCCAGCACCGTCCAGAATCCCTGGATCTTCTTGATGCGCTGTACCGAGAGACGCTTGACCGGTTCTTTCGAATGCGCCTGGTACAGGTCGACCCGCAAAGGGATCAGCGTCTGCGGATGCACCCAGCTGACACGCTTGGTATACACAGAGTTGTCAGCGTCGACCGGGATGCTCTCGAGCATCTTGCACACCAGCTTACCGATGTTGCCCTCACCGAGCAGCCTGTGTGTGTCCATGCCGACCTCGCGGTCGCGCAGGTCTTCGAAGAAGATATCGGAGCCGACGAAGCGCCCGCCCTTGCGTGACGAAGACACTCGCCTTACCCGGTCGAGTGCCGGCAGATACAGCCACTGGTCGTTTTCGTCGCCCGGATAATCCTTCGTGAGCAGGCCGACCCCCTTGATGTCAGACGGGCTGGTGAAGCGGGTCAACGACCAGCGTTCGCCGCGTCCACGGTCCACTGCGAGGGAATACATCTCGCGTTCGCGCGGATCCCTGCCCTTCTCGGTAAGGGTCATCCTGGCGCGCGAGGCCAGGTCGTCGCCGTTCGGTGCGTCGTATACCGCTTCGGCAAGCCGGAGCCCGGCGTCGGCGGCCTCATCGGCTTGGGCGGCCGGCGGCATCGCCAACATGCACAGCAGCACGGTGTACAGGAGTTGGAAAGATCGCATATTGGCTCCGAAGGAGCGCCGGTCTGTTTTGTCTCAGGCCAGTCGCCCCGTTGGCGTCAGGAAGCGTAGCACAGCGCCTCGTGGCTGGCTGGCGGGCGGACGCCCCTGTCGAGGTTCCCGTTCGATGCACTGATCATCGGCCTGGGCGGCGCCGACTTTAAAGTTGTACCCGATCACACACCGCGCAAGCGGCCGCCGTCGTAGGACTCAGCGACCCGCGAGCCAGGATGCGCGCGCCTTGCGGAAGAATTCGGGCTGGGCAAAGGCTGCGCGATGGATCTCTGCGTTGTAGTAAGTGGTTTCGAAGGCCCTTGCCGCCACGTCGGCGGAGCGGAAGTCGTCGAGACGGCAGTTCTTGGCACCGATCGTGGCCGACCACCAGCCGGTCGGATAGATCGGCTGCGGAAAGAACAGTGTGCGTGCGTCGGCGAAATCGGCGGCCTGCAGGCTGCGGTACATTCGCTCCAGGATCGCCATGTGGATCAGCGGCGACTCGCTTTGCTGAACCACCATTCCGCCGTCGTTGAGCGCGCTGTGGCAGGCTCGGTAGAATTCCGGGGTGAACAGCACTTCGCCGGGACCGATCGGGTCGGTCGAGTCGACGATGATCACATCCAGTGAGTTGGGCGCGGCGTCTTTCATCCACTGGATGCCGTCGATAAACAACAGCTCGGCGCGCGGGTCGGCGTTGGATGCGCAAAGTTCGGGAAAGTGCAGTTCAGCGGCGCGCGTCACCACCTCGTCGATGTCGATCTGCACTGCATGCTCGACCTCCGGGTGCTTGAGCACCTCGCGCAGGGTGCCGCAGTCACCGCCGCCGATAATGGCCACGCGTCGCGGCGCCCGGTGGCTGAACAGCACCGGGTGACTCATCATCTCGTGATAGAGGAAGTTGTCGCGCGAGCTGACCATGGTGCAGCCATCGATCAGCATCAGCTTGCCGTAGCTGGTGGTGTCGAACACCTCGACCTTCTGAAACGGCGACTGCTGCTCGAACACGCGGCCGCGACCCTTCAGCGAAAAGGCCGAACCATAGTCGTCACAGATCTCGGTGATCCACTCGTCGTTCAGGGACATGGTGCTGGCTCCGTGGTTGGCTGGCATCGGATGCGGCGCACCTTAACCGTGTCAGCTGCGGGCGGCAACCAGGACCCGGGTCGACGCCATTCGGCGGTGCGCCGCGCACGCAAATCCCCGATAATCCGGACCCAGTCCGTGAAAGGGGTCGTCATGCCTGCCAAAGTTTCCGCCGTGCCTCAGACCTATGGTGTGCATCGCTGGGGTGAGGGGTACTTCGGCATCAATGCCGGAGGTCATGCCACGGTTTGCCCGCGGCCGGACGACGCAGGCGAACTCGATCTGTTCGAGCTGGCGCGTGATCTGACCGCCAGCGGGTTGCGGTTGCCGGTGCTGGTACGCTTCAACGATATCCTCCAGCACCGGGTGCGAAGCCTGTGCGGGGCCTTCAGTGAGGCTGCAGCGTCACTCGGATATACCGGCGGTTACCGCGCGGTCTACCCGATAAAGGTCAACCAGCAACGCAGCGTGGTCGAGCAGATCGTCGCCGGTGGCGGTGACTGCGTCGGCCTGGAGGCGGGCAGCAAGCCTGAGCTGATGGCGGTGCTGGCGAGTGCGCCAGTCGGCGGCGCGATCGTGTGCAACGGTTACAAGGATCGCGAGTATGTCCGCCTGGCGCTGATCGGGCGCCGCCTCGGTTACGAGGTGTACATCGTTATCGAGAAGCCGAGTGAACTCGAGCTGGTATTCAGTGAGTCGGCAGATCTGGGCATCGAGCCGTTGCTGGGGGTCCGGGTGCGTCTGGCCGCCGTGGCGTCGGGAAAGTGGCAGAACTCGGGCGGCACCAAGTCCAAGTTTGGTCTCTCGGCCGCGCAGGTGCTGTCGCTGGTCGAGCGTCTGCGCGAGCGCGACTGCCTGCACTGGATGGTCCTGCTGCATTCGCACATCGGCTCGCAGATCCCGGATCTGCGCGATATCCATCGCGGTATCAGCGAGGCTGCCCGGTACTACGCGGAGCTGCATCGGATGGGCGCGCCCATCCGGGTGGTCGATGTCGGCGGTGGTCTCGGCATCGACTACGAGGGCAGCCGATCACAGCATTACTGCTCGACCGACTACGATCTGCGTGCCTACGCCGCAGAGGTGCTGCGTCCGATCGCCAGATTGTGCGGCGAGCAGACGTTGCCGCAGCCGATGGTGTTCACCGAATCGGGGCGAGCGATGACCGCACACCATGCGGTGCTGATCACCGAGGTCATCGAGCGTGAGCCGCCGTTTGTCGAGCCGCCGGCCGAGATGGACGAGGGTGACGAGTTACTGCAGCGCCTGCGCCTTCTGCGCCAGGGCGTGCATGGCGGCGTCCCGCCGCAGCGCTTTCAGAACGCCCGTCACCTGCTCGCCGAGGCCAATGAGCGCTTCGCACGCGGGGACATGGACCTGCAGCAGCGGGCCCTTGCAGAGATGCTGTTCTACGCCATCGCTCACGAGGTAAGGGGAGAGTTGCGCCTCGAGTCAAGGCGCCACCGGGACCTGCTCGAAGAACTCAAGGAGACCCTTGCCGACCGGGTATTCTGCAACTTCTCGCTGTTCCAGTCGCTGCCTGATATCTGGGCGATCGATCAGATCTTTCCGGTGATGCCGCTGCACCGGCTCGACGAGGTGCCGGATCAGGCGGCCCTGGTACACGACCTGACCTGTGATTCGGACGGCTGCATCGACAGCTACGTCGACCAGGACGGTGTCGAAAGCACGCTGATGCTGCACGCTGCAAGGCCGGGTGAGCCCTACCTGCTCGGGGTGTTCCTGGTCGGCGCCTACCAGGAGATCCTCGGAGACATGCACAACCTGTTCGGTGACACCGACGCGGTCAACGTGATTCTGGAGCCCGGCGGCCGGTACCGACTGGCGGAACCGGAGCGCGGTGATTCGGTCGACGAATTGCTCCGCTACGTGCATTTCGATCCGGAACAGATGCTCGATTCCTACCTGCGCAGGTTGCGTGCACAGCATGTCAGCGAGGCGTTCATCGACAGTTACTACCGCGAACTCAAGGCCGGGCTGCATGGCTATACCTATCTCAAGGGTTGAGCCGGGCGTTCCCGCTGCGCCATGCGAAACGGTATTTTCTATATTGAGCCTGAATCTTTCAGGGTAGTCGGCACTTGCCTGCGGTGCCCCGGGCTGCCTACCCTGCGGGCAGTACCGTACTGCGGCCGTGGTTGCGTACGGACGGTGCTTTTTTGGAGGGCAACGCGATGACCATGATCGAAAACCTGCACGGCATGCTCGAACGCGGCATCGACACCGCGCTGTTGCGGTATTCGCTCGGTGCCGAGTTGCTGAAGATAGGCAATGCGGACGCGGCCATCACCCACCTGCGTGAGGCGATCAAGCACGATGCCGAGTATTCCGCTGCCTGGAAAGTGTTGGGCAAGGCCCTGGCCGAGTCGGGCAAGCATGACGAGGCCGTGGATGTGCTGGGTCAGGGTATCGAGGTCGCCGAGCGGCGCGGGGATATCCAGGCGGCAAAAGAGATGGGCGTGTTCCGCAAGCGTTCCCAGCGTGTCCTGGACAACCCGGCCGGTTGACGGATACCGAAATCACGGGCGAGGCTGGCATCCAGGTGTCGGTATGGCCGTAACCGACCCGCATCCTTACAACAGTGCACGCATCTTTTCGCGGGCGCGAAACAGCCGCGTACCGGCGCCAGCTACCGAGATACCCAGGTGCTGGGCGATCTCCTTCTGCGAAAAGCCGCTGATCACCTGCAGCAACAGCGGTTCGCGGTACTCTTCCGGCAGGCGGTCGAGGGCCTGGCGGAGCACGAACGCCTCTGTCGACGTGTCGTAGTCCTGTCGTCTGGCGGCCAGGTCTTCGACCGGCTGAGCACTTTCCTGTGGCCGCTGGCGTTCGAAGCGACGGGCATTCTCGCGTCGCAGGATAGTCAGCAGCCACCCCTTGACTGCCTTCGGGTCGTTGAGCCGATCCATCGACTTCCACGCCCGCACCAGCGTTTCCTGTACCAGGTCGTCGGCCACCGCGCTGTTGCCGCACAGCCAGTAAGCGTATCGATACAGCTCTCCCATGTAGATGCCGATCAGGTCGTTGAAGGACTGCTCATCGCTTCGACCCTGCGGGTTTCCCTTCGAGCTGAGGCTGGCGGTTTGTGCGAGGGCAATGGCTGTCATGTTGGCATCCTTGGTTTCGTTGCGGGACAACAACCCCACTGCACCGGATGTGCCAATCTCTAACCAATTGAAATTTCAGTTGTATTTAGCCTGCCCCGGGCCGTTTCACACGTTTCGTTGTAACGAAACGTTAAACACCCTTCCGGCCGCGCCTGTACCGCAGGTTCGTGCTCAGTCACGGTTCGGGAGCCGCAGGCGGTACTTTTCGATCTTCCTGTCGAGTGCGGGCCTCGATATGCCGAGGATGTCGCAGGCCTGGCCCTTGTGCCCGCCGGTGTACTCGAGGACGCGTTGAATGTGCGCGGCCTCGAGTTCCTGGAGTGACGGCAGGGTCTGGCCCGATACGGCTTCGGGTGCGCTGCGGTGTTGCTCGACGGGCTCCCGGAAACGGATGTGTTGTGGACCTATCTGGCCGTCGCGGGCCAGTATCATCGCCCGTGTGAGAACGTTCTCGAGCTCACGCACATTGCCCGGCCAGGAATAACCCTGCAGCACCGTGATCGCAGATTGGGCGATCGCCGGCACGCTGCGGGCGTTGTGCCGTGCGGCCTTTGCCAGCAACGCAGTCGCCAGCAGTGGGATGTCCTCGGGGCGGTCGCGCAAAGGCGGCAGCTCGATGTTGATGACATTGAGGCGATAGGCGAGATCCTCGCGAAACCTGCCTTCGCGAACGCGCGCGAACAGGTCGCGGTGGGTCGCCGCAATGATCCGGGCACGTACGGCGATGCTGCCGGTGGCGCCGACCCGCTCAATCGTGCGTTCCTGCAGTGCCCGCAGCAGCTTGGCCTGAAGTGGCGGCGCCAGCTCGGCGATCTCGTCGAGGAACAGAGTGCCGTCGGCGGCCAACTCGAACTTACCGGGTTTACTGCGGTCTGCGCCGGTGAAGGCGCCTTTCTCGTGGCCGAACAGCTCACTTTCGAGCAATGTATCGACGATGGCGGCACAGTTTATCGCCACGAAGGGACCACGGCGGCCACTGTGCTGGTGGATCAGCCGCGCGACCACCTCCTTGCCGGTGCCGGACTCGCCGCTGAGCAGCACCGTCGCCATGTTGCCGGCGCTCAGCGCGATCTGCTTGCTGATCTCAAGCATTGCCTGGCTGCGGCCGATCAGGTCGCCCGGCGGTACTTGGCGCGATGACTGAGCGTGTTCCGGCTCTGATGAACGTGCGGCCAGCGCCCTGTCCACGGTGGCCTGCAGGGTCACGGACTTGAGCGGCTTGTGGATGAAGTCGGCGGCACCGGCCTTGATTGCTCGAATTGCCAGTTCCAGGTCGTGCTGGCCGGTCATCATGATGACGCTGGTTTCCGGCTTCGCGTCGATCAACTTCGGCAGCAGCGCGATGCCTTCTCCGTCCGGCAGTTGCTGGTCGAGCAGGATGAGGTCGAGCGGTTCGGCAAGGGCGATCGCCAGGCCGGGCCCGCAGGCCGCAGCAGTGAACACACCATACCCCTGGTCCTCGAAATGCAGCGACAGCATCTGACTCAGGGCCGGATCGTCTTCGATGATCAGAATGTGTATTGGCATGGGCTGATACTAGACACGATGTTTTCGCCTGCCCAGCGGCAACCTGCATCTGTTAAAGATCGACGGCGGTGGACCGATACCATGAGGACCCCTCCGGTTGGCAACTGCGGGAATCAGTCCGAACTGTGAACACGCCGTCCGGCAATACTCTTACACAGCGACACGCATACCCCGGCACTGCACACGAGGTGCTGCTGGTCGAGGACAGTCGCGCCATTGCCTCGGTGCTCGCCGCTGCCATCAATGCATTCGACGGGATTGCCTGCGTGGTTGCGGGCAGCCTCGCCGAGGCCAGGGATCTTCTGGAGGGGGGCGCTCACCGGTTCTTCGTCGCCGTGCTCGACCTGAATCTGCCCGATGCGCCGAATGGTGAGATCATCGATCTGGTGCAGAGCGCGGGCATTCCCATCGTTGTGCTGACCGGTAATGTCGACGCAGCCAGGCGCGAGGCAATGTTTGCCCGTGGTGTTGCCGACTACGTGGTGAAAGACAGCCTGGTCGGCATCGATTACGTCGCGCGACTGGTCAACCGGATGGCACACAACGGCAGCGCAAGGGTGCTGGTCGTCGATGATTCGCGTGCGTTCCGCGCCTATCTTTGCAGTTTGTTGCGCCAGCACGGCTATGCGACCTTGAGCGCAGCTGACGGCCTCGAGGGACTGGAGGTCCTGCAGGCGAATCCGGACATCCGCCTGGTCATCACCGATTACAACATGCCGCGCATGGACGGACTGACGATGGTGTCGGAGATGCGCAAGGCACATAGCCAAGACGAGCTTTCCATCATCGGGATATCCAATTCCGCCGACCCCGAGACGCTTGCGCGTTTCCTCAAGGGAGGGGCGAGCGACTACCTGCACAAGCCCTTCAGTATCGAGGAGTTCTACTGCAGGGTGGATCAGAACGTCGATATGCTGCGCATCATCCGACGTGCGCGCGATGCGGCCAACCGGGACTTCCTGACCGGTTTGTACAACCGCCGCTGTTTTTTCGAGTTGGCCGAAGCGATGTACCGGCGTGCCGCGAAGGGCGAACTGCAGATCGTCGTGGCGATGATCGACGCGGATCATTTCAAGCGAATCAACGACACCTTCGGCCACCAGGTCGGCGATGATGCACTGGTTGCGATCGCTGCGACCCTGCGTGACCTGGTCGAGGGCAATGGGCTGGTCGCTCGCTTTGGTGGCGAGGAGTTCGTGTGCCTGCACGTACTCGACGGAATGGTCGATCCCCGCGAATGCCTCGACCAGATCCGGCAGGGTATCGCCGCCATTCAACTGTACAGCGATGGTCAACGCGTTGGCATCACCGCCAGTATCGGCGCCACCCGCACACTCCACGGCAACCTCGATCAGATGCTGGCGGCGGCCGACCGCGCCGTCTACGCAGCGAAGAAGGCAGGCCGCAACCGGGTGGAGCTCGACTGAGAACCGACCCCGCTGTGGGCTCCTGTCAGCTGCGGGTCAAGAGCCAGCAGCGATGCGGTGTGTATCGTTTGAAGTCCTCGGGAATCGTCCGTGTGCTGATCTCTTCGAGCTGTGCGATCTCGGCCAGCCCTGGGTCGGGCCTGAAGCCCTGCCGGTTGGTCGAGAAAAACAGCTCGCCGCCCGGCGCCAACAGGTCCAGCGTGGCGCCCAGCAACCGGAGTTGGTCGCGTTGCACATCGAAGGTCGCCGCCATGCGCTTCGAATTCGAAAAGCTTGGTGGGTCGAGCACGATCAGGTCAAAGCGGGCACGCTCGGCGCGCATGCGCTCGATGAACCCGAAAACATCCGCCTGAACGAAACTGTGCCGCTGCTCGTCCTGCAGGCCGTTGTGCACCAGGTTGCGTCGGCTCCACGCCTGGTAGGTGTTCGACATGTCGACGGTCACGCTGCGGCGAGCGCCGCCAGCGGCCGCATAGGCGGTGAAGCTGCCGGTGTAGGCGAAAAGGTTGAGAAATACCGTGTCTTGAGCGCGTTCGCGGACCATCTGCCGGGTGTCGCGGTGGTCGAGGAACAGGCCGGTGTCTAAATAACTGCCGAGATTGACCTCGAAACGCAGGCCGCGTTCGCCGACAGTGAACGAGGGTGTTCTGGCGGCGAGCTTTTCATATTGGGCAAGACCGCGTTGACGGCGGCGGTGCTTGATCACCACCTGCGGCAGCACGATTCCCAACGTCTGCGACAGTCCGCCGCGGATGGCATCGATCTCGTCGGGCTGAAGTGCGCGCTTCTTCTCGAACACCTGAACGTGCAGCCAGTCTGCATAACGGTCAATCGCCAGAGGGAATTCGGGTATATCCCGGTCGTACAGGCGGAACGCCTCGATGTCCTCGCGTCTGGCCCACTTGCCGAGGTGGCGCTGGGCCTTGAGTACGCGATTGTAGAGCGCGCCGGGGTCGATCACGATTCGGTACGGCCGGCGTACCAGGCGAGCGCACCCCAGCCGATGAGGAAGGCTGCTCCGCCGAACGGGGTGATTGCGCCGAGCCACCGAATGTCCGTCAGTGCCATCACGTAGAGGCTGCCCGAGAACAGCAGGATGCCGCTGGCGAACGACCAGCCGGCCAGCTGCAGTGCCCGGCCGTGACCTGCGCGGCTACCGATCAGGCCGACTGCCAACAGGGCCAGCGCATGCAGGGCCTGGTAGTCGACACCGGTCCTGAATATCTCGAGCAGGCCCGCGCTCAATACGTTCTTCAGTGCGTGTGCAGCAAAGGCGCCAAAAGCAACCGCCAGAAACCCGTTGATCGCGCCCAGAAAAACGAAATGCCGCATTGGATTCATCAGTGACGACCGAGCTTGCCAAGTTCGTCGAGGATCTGCAGCACCAGCTGCCGGCCGCGGACGTCGAGTCGGGTGCATAGGTGCTCGGCATCGCGCTCGCCGTTGATCATCGGCCGGATCACCGCGGCCACCCGGCTCATGTCGCCACCGACCTTGCTCATCTGCTCAGCCATCTGCCCGATCAGGCTCAGCGCCTGCGCGTTGCCGCTGGACGCGGCGTGGATCATATGCGCCAGGCCGGGGGCCGCAAGCGTCGGATCCGCCTTGCGATGAGGGTCCGGCAGGGTCGCTGGGTCCTGCAGGCCGCGCAGAACGGCTATGGCGATCACCCTGTCCTCCTCGTCAAGATCCGGGGCATTGTCGAGGTCGCGTCTGCCGGCGGCAAACTGTCGCACCACGTTGGCGAGGGCGTTCCAGCCGTTGTCTGCCACGTTGGCCAGCAGCGCCGCCAGCATCTGATCGGCATCGTGCCGCTGCAGGAGTTCCACCACCTGGCAGATGAAAGCGGCATGGGTCTGGACGATCTGCTGATCGCGATCCGGTATGTGCATGTGCATGGCGGTCGGATATCGGTGGCGTGCTGCGTGAAGTCTACCCGAGGCGTCGGCAGTTGGGGGTGTGTAAGGCGTACTCAGGTCGTGCTGTCCTGGGCTGCGTGCCCGGCCAGAGACTCATTGGCGATCTCGCGTACCTCGTGGTTCTCGTCGTGCGCCAGTCTGTCCAGTACCGCCCGGGCCTGTGCGTTGCCGGCGAGGCCGAGGAAATGCGCGGCGTCCGCGCGGACCTGGACGTGTGGGCTGGCCGCCAGTTCGATCATGTCGTCGATGGCATCCGCGAGCAGGCCATCGGGCGCGAGATCTTCGATCACCGCGCCGACGCCGATACGCGCGGCGAACGGCGTCTCCAGATCACCGGCCATCGCCAGCAGGGGACGCAGCAACTGTGGGCTGCGGCGGCAGGCTGCGAGGACGGTGTCGAGCTGACCGTTCTCCAGGTTTTCGGTCAGGTAGGCACGCATTCCGCTGTCATCACCCGCACGCTCGACCAGGGTGGCGAGTTCGCTTTGGCTGTGTGCGCCCGTCATCTCGAATGGTCCGATTCGGATCCACGGCACGCCGCGCGCGCCGCGCGCCTGCGCCGCGTCCGGCCGGGCGGCGATATTGAACACCTCGAGACGGCCGATCCGGCCCTTCTTGAGCAGTTCGGTCAGCCCCGCCAGGACCACCGGGCAATGTACACAACCGGGGGCAATCAGCAGTTCTGCGTCCGGGACATCGCTGTTCATCGTCTGGGGTTTCCTTGGACAGTTGACGAAATGTGTCGCTTGCGTATGTGGATCATAAGGTCAAACAATCGGATTCCGCGCTCGACTGCCCAGAAAATGTCTGGAAAAACAATTTGTTGACCCCCTGTATTAGAAAAAGAA
>JAGRHB010000089.1 GCA_020445245.1 Gammaproteobacteria bacterium | reverse complement strand
TAGCGTTCCTTGGTCTCATGCTGCTGATCCTGCACCGTATGCTCAACCCGGTCACCCGGGCGATCTCGGACCGTGGAGATTACATCGGCTCACTTCTGATCTTTCTCGTGATGCTGACCGGCTGCCTCGCCCTGGCAAGGTCACACGAGGTACTTCGGGTCACGCATTTCTTTCTTGCCGAGCTGCTGCTGATCTATTTCCCATTCAGCGCACTGATGCATACCTTCACCTTCCCGTTCAGTCGCGGTTTCATGGGCGCGCACTACGGCCGGCGCGGTGTCAACGTCTGAGCGGGACCCAGGGTCAACATAAAGGAACTCGATCATGGCCATCGATATGAATGTCTTCCGCAGTTTTGCCGAGCAGATCAAGATGCTCCCGCAGATGGCCAGACCGACGGACTGCCCGGACAATGAGCGCGTCAATCACTTGAAGGCCGTGTTCTCCACGAAGATCGATGCCTCCAACGCCACCCAACTGGAATCCTGCGTGCACTGCGGCCTGTGTGCCGAGGCCTGTCAGTTCTATATCCAGACGGAAGACCCCGAACTGACCCCCATTCACAAACTCGACCTGCTCAAACGTTACTATCGCCGCGAGAAGGCCCCGTTGCGCTGGCTGCATCGCCTGATCGAACCCGACATCACAGAAGCGGATCTCGAGGCCATCCAGCATCTGGTGTACGAATCCTGTACCGAATGCGGACGCTGCGGCCTTGTCTGTCCGATGGGGATAGATATCGCCGCCATGGTGCACGTCACCCGCGAAGGACTCGCACACGCCGGTCTGATACCGGCCGGTCTGCGCGCCGTCGAGCAGGAACAGGGTAGCCGCGGGACGGTATTCGGTGTCGGACCCGACCAGCTTCGACAGGCCGCTGAAGAGCTGCGCGCGAAAGGGCACCAGGTGCCGATCGACAAGGCCAAGGCGGACGTCCTGGTCCTGACGTCGACGATCGACGTGTTGTTGTTCAAGGATGCGCTGGAAGCCACGGTGAAGGTGATGAACCACCTTGGTCTCGACTGGACCATCCACAGCTGCGCCTTCGAGGGTGCCAATTTTGGCCTGCTGTCCGGCTACTCCGAGGTCCAGAAGTCTGCCTCCGAGCGCATCACCAGCCAGGCGATCGCACTGGGCGCCAAAATGGTGATTGTGCCCGAGTGCGGCCACGCCTATCCGGCATTGCGCTGGGCGGGTGCCAATGCGCATGGCGCGCCGCTGCCGTTCGAGGTCATGGCGCTTTCCGAGTTTCTCGGCCGCGAAGTCATGGCCGGGCGCCTGCAGCTGAATCCCATCGGTACCGGCAAGCATGTCACCTATCACGACCCCTGCAAGATCGGCCGCCATGGCGGCGTGTTCGACGAACCGCGGGCAGTGCTGGAGGCGCTGGGCGTCGACATGCGCGAGATGCCCAGCAACCGGACGGCCAATTTCTGCTGCGGTGGAGGTGCCGGCCTGTTCGTAATGGAAAAGGCCGAGCCGATGCGCAATGCCGCCTTCGATCTCAAGCGCCAGCAGGTCGAGGCGACCGGCGCAGACTCCGTGGTCACTGCCTGCGGCAGCTGCCGCATAAACCTGATGGCAGGCGCGGGGCGTACCCAGTGGACGACTCCCATCGAGAGCCTGGTCGAACTGGTTGGTGCCAATCTCAAGTAACCGCTCAGAGTCCCCGCAGTACCATCTGGGGCGCGCAAGCGCCCTTTTTTTGTCACGTCCTGGCGTTCGCCACTGATCCACCTGCCCTATATCATGTGGCACAGGTCACCCAGTCTGCTTGCCGATGCACCCTACTCGCACTTCGTTCGCTTTCCTGGCAGTTCTTATTCTGTTCACGCCCCTGGCGGGCGCCGCCGACCACTGCGTGGTGCTGCAATACCACCACATCAGTGAAGACACGCCGGGCATCACCAGCGTCACTCCCGAACAGTTCCAGGAACACCTGGATTACCTGCTGATCAACGACCACGTGGTAATGCCGCTCGAGGACGTCATCACTGCGCTCAAGACTGGCGAGGACCTGCCCGAGCGGTGCGTTGCGCTTACGATCGATGACGCCTACATATCGGCTTACGACGAGGCATACCCGCGCGTCGTCCGCTATGCCTACCCCTTGACTGTTTTTGTCAGCACGGACGCCGTCGATCAGGACCTGAACGGCTTCCTGAGCTGGGAGCAGATGCGCGAGATGGGAGAACACGGCATCACCTTCCAGAACCACAGCCGCACCCATGACCACCTGATACGACGGCTCGACGTCGAGACCGGCGACGACTGGGAGCAGCGGGTCGCCGCCGACATCCAATACGCACAGAACCGGATCGCACAGGAACTCGGCGTCGACCCCACACTGTTCGCCTACCCCTACGGCGAATACAACCTCGACCTGAAACGCATGGTTGGATCCATGGGGCTGATCGGGTTCGGACAACAGTCGGGGCCGTTGTGGCGGCAGGCCGACTTCGACGCCCTGCCGCGCTTTCCGATGGCCAGTATCTATGCCAGCATGCGTACCTTTCCGAACAAGGTGCTCAGCCTGCCGCTACCGATCGCCGGGGCTTTCCCGGACGAACCGGTGGTACCACTGGACGAATGGCAACCTCCCCTGACCCTGGTGTTCAAGCCGGATGCCGGTGACCTGCAAGAACTCACCTGCTACCTCAACGGCAGCCCGGAGGTCACCTATGTCTGGCAGGAGCAACCGGCGGGCGCGGTGACGGTCACGCCCAAGGGCCGGTTGAATGTCGGGCGCAACCGGATGAACTGCACGCTGCCGATCAGCGAATCGGGGCGGTTTGGCTGGTACAGCCACAACTGGATTCGACGCGAAAGTGACGGTGGCTGGTATCGCGAGTCCAAATGAGATCAGATATCACGAAATAAGTTAGTTTTTAATTAATTGCTTATTTTCCTGTTATGATGGCGCACAGATTTTCCGCGGATGGTGAAGCTGATGCGCCGAGTCAAAACAACCGTTGCCGCATTGATGCTGGTTGCCTTCAGCACGGGTGCATCGGCGTTCCATCCTGGTTTTCCGCCGCCCGGGTATCCCGGCCAGCCGTACTCGCGGAGGTATCCCGATCCGCCGCCCCAGGCCGTCTACCCGTACTATGCCTACCCGCGTCCGGTGCAGACATACCCCTGGTTCTCCGCCCGACCCCGGGTCAACAGCACCCGGCGCGCATCCGCCGTGACACCGCAACCCCACAAGAGATTGCCGGCTCCCGCGGCGGATCAGCCTGGCACGGTGCCGGACGACAAACAGCCGGGGGCCAGCGGCGACGCCCTGCCCAGCACTGACGCGGCACAGTTCGTCGAATCACTCTTGCCGCTGATTGAGACGGAAAACCAGCGCATCCTGGCGCTCAGGCAGGACCTGTTGGATCTGAGCGGCCGGCTCGACAGCGGTATCGGACTTGACAGGGTTCAGCGTGAGCGCCTGAGACAACTTGCACGCACCTACCGTATCGAAGGCAATCCGCTCGAGGACGCCGGCGTACGTGAGGCCTTGATCAGGAAGGTCGACAGTGTCCCCGCTTCGCTTGCCCTCGCCCAGGCGGCCAACGAAAGTGCCTGGGGCAAATCGCGTTTCGCCCGCGAGGGCAACAATCTGTTCGGCATCTGGACCTATGATGAAGACAAGGGGATAGTCCCGCGCCGGCGCACCCCGGGCAAGAAACACCTGGTGCGCAGATTCGACAGCATTGGTGAATCGGTGCGCTATTACCTGCATACGCTCAACAGTCACCCGGCATATGAATCAATGCGCGAGATTCGTGCCGGGATGCGTGCCAGCGGACAGGCGCCCGATCCCCTGCTGCTTGCCGCCGGCTTGACCGGATACTCGGCCAAGGGCGAGCAATATGTCGAATTGATCCGCGACATGATTCGACGCTTCGATCTGGCGGTCTATGACGCCCGCGCCTCAGGCAGCGCGTAGATTCAGACCGGCGATCCGGGAGGCGCGGACAGCGCCAGGATCTCCTCGAGGTAACCGAGGCGGCGAAGCGAGACCGCGATCTTCTCCTCGAGTTCATAGTCGCGGTCCCCGCCGAGCATGTGCAGCATGTCTTCGAAAAAAAACACATAGAAGCTGTCGACGAAGCGGATCTGCCGTTGATTGTCCATCACCAGGTTGTCGAGGCCGTACAGGTCGATGACCCGCGGGTTCGGACCCCTCCGCCACCGCTTTGCCTCGCGGACGAACACACCAAGCTGGGCGCGTGCAATCGGGTGGTCGCGCAGCAGCCCTATCGCCTCCTCGCGGTTGGTGGGATTGGCGATGTTGAACCAGACGTTGACGGCACGCGCCAGTACGAAAAGATTGGGCTCGCCGTCGATACAGGACATCGCGAACACCGCTTCCGGCACGATCTCGCCGAGTGCCTCGCGTAACTGGAAGTACTGGCGCGCCAGGATACGTGCGTCCGCGTCACTGTAACGATCGAGCGGATACTTGACCACGAACTCGGTATAGGTCTCGGCACCGGAGCGAAACCGGCGCTTGCGCGTACCCCGCCACACCTGGCAATGATTGCCAGTGGTCGACACCAATGCGGCACGCCTGCATTTGGGATTGATGCAGGCAATATCCAGCGCTGGCCGGTCTTCCTCCCGACCTTCCGTGGCCTGCTCGAGCGCCTCCTTGTCAGCCATGCCTGGCCGCCGCGCAATCAAACCCCGGGTAGGCCTCCATGAAACCCGCCAGTGCGTGGGTGACAAAGGCATCAAGCGACCAGAGATCGTTGCTCAAAGCGTCGACGAATGCCGGCGCCATCAGATAGGCGAATGCCACAACCCCGGTATTGCCCGCCTCCACCTCGACGCTGGACCTGCGATACATCTCTCCCTCGAATTCATCCAGTCGCGACAGTTGGCGATCCGTCAACCCGCGATAGAGCATGCCCTCAACCTGCTCCCCTTGCGACGCGACGATACCAGGATAGACCTCGCCCCTGACCCGGCGCCGCCGGTGGCCCTGCAACACTGCCGGCTCCGCTGCCGCTGCGAAGCCACAGACAGCGTGCATTACCTGCGGCACCATCAGTGTTCCGTAGACGAACAGATTCATCACAGCGCCTCGCCAAAGCGTTCAGTTTAGCGCCTCCCGGTATGTCGCGGTCAGCGCACTGCCGGACTACTCGACATGAGCGTCGACAATGCCGAGGAATGAAACTCACGCCGATACAGCACGAACACCACGAGGGCCGTGGCAGCAACGAACATCCAGGGACTCACCATCCAGGCCAACACAGCCAGTGCGAAATAGTATGAGCGCATCCCGAAATTGAAGTGATGTGCGGCCATGGAGACCACGCGTGCGATCCGTTCGGCGGCTTGCCGCATCTCCTCCTCGGCGACATCCGCGGCGCCCGGGTTGGGTGCGGCACCGATCAGCACGGCGGCGAAGCCTACCTGTCGCAGACTCCAGGTGAACTTGAAAAAGGCATAAACAAAAATCACGACCAGCAAGGCCACCTTGGCCTCCCATTGCAGGCGCGTCTGCTCACCCGCCAGTGGCAGGTCGTCAAACAACACGATGGCCTGATCGAGATAGCCAAGCAGGGTCAGCACCCCGGCCAGGATGACCAGGGCACTGGAAGCAAAGAAGGATACATTGCGCTCCAGCGTGCTGATGGCCGACATATCAGCCATACGGTTTTCGCGGCGCATCATCTGCAGCATCCATTCGCGGCGATACATGTGCATGACACTGGCCAGGCACACCTCGGTGGCCGAGCGCCGCTTGGCATAGCGCGTATAGCCCACCCAGCAGGCAAGAAACCACAGCAGGGCCGTCACATCCCCGACGATGGCCATGTCGATACCTTTCACCACTGCCTGTCCGGTTTTCTAGTCCAGATCGGCAACGTTGGTCGGCATGTGCCTCGGATCAAGTTCATTGACCTCGATGACCTCTTCACGGCTGTGTGCCACCGCCAGCTTGTAGGGCAGCTTGCATTGCAGCGTGGACATCGCATCCAGGAACGCCTGGGCCTGGGCCGTCATGAACTTGCCGCGCCGCGTGACCGCACCGTAGGTCCGCCGCGGGAAATAGTCGTCCAGTGGAATCACCGCGAGCCGCTCTTTCCCGGTAAGGCAAATCTCGTTGACGATGGAAATGCCAAGCCCCTGCTCGACGTACCGTTTGATGACCTCCCAGCCCCCTGCCTCCAGCACCACGTCGTAGGGGACGCCGTGCTGTTCGAACACCAGATCGACAGTGCGCCAGTGGTTGAGTTGTCGCGGCGGCAGTATCAGCCCGTATGGGCTGATCTCTTCCAGCGTGACCTTGGTACGACGCGCCAGCGGATGATCAAGCGGCACGATCAGAACCTGCTCAAACGAGAAAAGCGCCTTGTACTCCAGGTCCCCCTGGCCCTCCACCATCGGCCCCACGGCGAAATCAGCGACGTCGGAGCGCAACTTGGCGAGGCCGTCACGGCCCGTCTCGTTCAACAGTTTGATGTGAATACCGGGGTGACGGTCACGAAAGCAGGAGACGAATTCAGGCAGCAGGTAGAGGATGGTCGACTCGCCGGCGACGATCGTCAGCTCTCCGCCGTCGAGACGTCCACTCTTGCTGGCAAAGGTCTGCGCCAGGTTGTCTATGCCCTCGAGCAGCGGCTTGGCGATTTCGTACAACAGTTCGCCGTCTGGCGTGATACGGATCTGCGGGCCGTGCCGTTCGAACACGATGACATCCAGTTCACGTTCGAGTGCCTTGATCTGCAGCGAGATCGTCGGCTGTGTGAGAAACAGTTTTTCCGCCGCGCGCGAGATGTTCTTGGTCTCGACGGTCTTGCAAAAGGCTCGCAGCTGTTTTAACCGGTTCTGCTTGTAGCTTGGGGGTGAAATACTCATAAACACTCCATCCTCTCTCGGCGCCTGCAACCCGCATTCTGTTGAAAGACTCTGCGGTCTGTGTGGGATAGCTGGACGCCTATGCCAACGTTATGGGCAAGCATGCTTTTGGCTGCTATGCCGGTGATTTCCCTCTACGTTCATACCCTAGCTGAAAATGCGCGCCGGGGTATTCGACACGCAGGATTAAGACCGATCCTCCTTTCTGCCTGCGAAACAAAAAACAGGCGCCCGTCGAGGGCGCCAAAGTTAAGAGCAGAGGGGGCAGAATCCTCTGCCAGGAGGGTTCATTGGCACCCGGTCAGTGACTCGTAAACAGTCCGCCGTTGACCGGGATATTTGCGCCCGTGGTATAGCCATTGCCTTCGCTTGCCAACCATGCGACCGCATTGGCGATCTCTTCCGGCTTGCCCATACGGCGCATGGGCACGCTGTTCACGATCGATTTGAGGACGTCTTCGGGCATCGCCTCGGTCATCGCGGTGGAGATGTAGCCCGGTGAGACGGTGTTGACAGTAATGCCCTTCGCAGCAGTCTCCAGTGCGACCGCCATCGTGAAGCCGTGCATGCCCGCCTTTGCCGCCGAGTAGTTGGCCTGGCCGAAC
>JAGRHB010000088.1:5902-7468 GCA_020445245.1 Gammaproteobacteria bacterium | reverse complement strand
CGTTCGCCTCCCCGCGATCCGGTGCCCGCAAGGCCGTTCCGATTACGCGCGGGCAGGACCTTGGGTTGCGGTTTCGCCCGGACGAGCGCGATTCAAACGACGGGTATGTGGTGGCACCCCAGGGAGGGGTCGCAAATCACCCGTTTCAGTCGGATGAGCATACGCAGTTCCGGCCGGCCCCGGCCAAACGCAGGCGCACCTACGAGGAATTGCAGGCCGAATCCGCAACGCCGCAGCCGCTGACGCCGCCACCCCTGCCGTACCCGATGATGCCCGCGCCACCGATGCCGGCCTATCAGCCTTATTTCCCCCATTGGTGAATCTGGCGCGCCGACCCGTCGGTGGCGTCTTCCCTTCGTATTGTGCCAACGTCCCAGCGCGGGCAAGCCGGATCCCGACAATGGGCCGGTTGCCATCAGGGTGTTTCCCGCCGTGGCCGCGGAGGTTTGCGATAAAGGCATGAAATTACTGCGAAAAAGCTGTCAGTTTCCGATTCTGCACAATCCGCAAACAGCTTGTACACCGTTTTCCACAGGTTTTCTACACAACATATTGTGGTTGACTCTCAGTCAATAGCTTATATATTGTGTTCTAGGCAGGCGCCACGCAGTTCGTCGGGTCCTGCAGGACCTGGAGGAAGGGATATTGGTTGCAAGAGTGCTTTCCGTGGGGCTCGCCCTGGGGCTCGCCACCAGCGTTGGCTTGGGGCTTGCGCCGCTTTCCACGGCGCAGGCGGCGTACCCGGCTTGGTCCGGCTACTCCTCGGTGACCAAGCGCCCGCAGTTCCGACCCTGGTATCGCAATGACCCGTCGGCCATTGCGGGCCGTTGGCGGCCGCATGTGGCGGCGTCCGGTCGCGTTGCCGATCAGCCGGGGTACAGCCACCCGATGGCGACGGAGTACCAGCGCCGCTGGCAAGCACCGCTGTTCGAGAGCAGGCGTGCGGTGTCCCGCAAGGTGGAGCCGGTGGGACGCGGTCGCGATGTCGGCGTGAGTTTTCGACCGGATGGTCGGGGGGCGCTGTTCGACGAAGCGTCAGTGACCCGGGACCAGGTGGATTTGGCGCCTTACGGCGCCGACGCGCATTCACAGTTTCGGCCGGCCCCGGCCAAGCGCAAACGGACCTACGAGGAAATTCAGGCTGCCAACAGGTCGCTCCGGACCTCGGCGGACGCAGGGATACCGTATCCGACAATGCCGGGGATGTTGCCGAGCCCCTATGGTGCCTATTGGCCGGCTTGGCGCTGATGCCCCCTGGGGCAGACTTAGACTGCTGTTGTTTTTGCAGCTAATCACTGGCGGCCCCACCGGAGGATCGCCAGCCGGAATTACGAGAGGATGAGCATGAAGTTTGGAAGGCAAATGATCGCATTGGGTGGGATCGTTATTCTGGGAGGCTATCTGCTCCCGGTAGACAGCGCCCACGCCTTTGGCCAGCAGTGGCGACCGGAGCCGGGGTTTGCGCCGGTGGCCCAGGTGCGTCCCTACCACCCCGTAGCCAATCTGCCATCGTTCCGCCCACGCAGTCCCGCACCTGTGGCCTACCAGCCGCCGCGCCGGGATCAA
>JAGRHB010000088.1:4326-5806 GCA_020445245.1 Gammaproteobacteria bacterium | reverse complement strand
TACCACCCCGTAGCCAATCTGCCATCGTTCCGCCCACGCAGTCCCGCACCTGTGGCCTACCAGCCGCCGCGCCGGGATCACTACGGTCAGTTTCCCTATGTCCAGCAGGCACCGGCCTGGGCCGGGCAGTACGGTTACGCGTACACCGGATATCAGCCGGCCGCGCACTACTATCCGCAACAGCAGATGGTCCCCTACCATGCCCCGGTCTGGACGCAGCCATTCAATGGAATGGCACAGATGTGGCCGCAGCAGCTGCCCCTGTTTGCGCGGCAATTTGCCTGGCGCCCCGCCGATCAGCCGTGGCGCGCCGGCTCAGTCCCGGTGGTGCAGGCACAGCGTAATCCGATGCGGTCGGCGCCGCAGATGGCGGGTTTCCGGCCGGCTCAACCCGGCTATGCTCCAGCCATCGGCAGCTGGCGGCCGGCGCCGAGCTATGCGTCAAATTACGCCGGGTATCGGACGCCTTTCTATGCGCCCGGCGGCGCCGCGGACTTGCGGCCTTCACGGTCGCCTTCCAGGCCGGTCGCGGCAGTCAGTCTCGCCGATCCGCGCTATGCTGCAACAGGGCGTGGGTATTGGCGGCCTGAAGCGGCCGCCGGCATGCCTTGGCGCAACGACAATGCCTTCCGGCCGACCGCCTATGGCCGCAGTGTGGCCGGCCGCGTCGAGGCGCCTCCGCGTCATCCCGAAAGCTTCGGTTTCACCCAGGACCATCTGCCCGGCTGGGTAACGACCTATCAGGAGTCGCAGTTCAGCGGATCCTGCAGTTGGTGCAGCGGCAGCTAGAATCCAGCGGGGATCTTGATGATCACGGTGATAGGGAGTCTCAAGGGCGGATCGGGAAAGAGCACCGTTACCTTCAATCTCGCGATTTGGCTGGCGATGGCAGAGCGCAATGTCGCTGTGATCGATGCCGACCCGCAGGCGACGCTGACCGACGTGCTCGAGGTGCGCAGGGAGGAACGGTTTCAGCCAATGGTCGAACGGCTGGATTCGGCGCAGATGGAGGACCGTGGCAACCTCCTGGCGGAGCACGAGGAAATCCTGATCGACGTCGGCACGGCATCGATGGAGAACCTCAAGCTGGCGGTCATGATCGCGGACCGTCTTCTGGTGCCCGTGCCGCCCAGCCAGGCGGATATCTGGTCGACCCAGCGTTTTCTGCGTTTTGTCGACTCTGTCGTCGGCAAACGCAAACCTGAGATCCTGGGGTTCATCAATCGTGCCGACACCCATCATGCAGTCCGCGAGTCGGATGAGGCCGCTGCCGCGCTGGTTTCCCTGCCGGGCATCCGCCATCTCAAGCCGCGTCTGTCGCAGCGTACCGTTTACCGGCGCTCCTTCAGCGAGGGATTGGCGGTGTTTGAACAGGAGCCGCGTGGCAAGGGTGCGGCAGAGTGGAATGCCCTGGCGGCCGTGCTGTACGCCAACGTGCTGGCCTGACGACGCGGATGCCGGGCAATCTTCTGTCGATCCT
>JAGRHB010000088.1:0-4228 GCA_020445245.1 Gammaproteobacteria bacterium | reverse complement strand
CGCGCAAGGCACCAAAGCTGATCGGCGGCAGCATCCCGGTTTATAGCGATCCACGATTTGCTCCATCCGCCGCCGCGGCAGGTGCGGCGCCCGCGGATGACCCCTTCCGGCCGGCAGTTGTCGAAGGTGGCGATCCGCCGCTTGCCGGCCAGATGACGCGCGATGAATTCGTGCAGCAGGCACGGCGGGCCTACTGGAATGGTGACTTTGAGGCCGCAGAAGCGGCCTACATGGAAATGTTGTTGGTCTTTCCGGGAGATGCCGACGCCTTCGGCGAGCTTGGCAACCTGTACCAGTCGATGGGCAGGCCGGCGCAGGCTTTGGATGCCTACTTCGAGGCGGGCCTTCGGCTGAAAGCGGAAGGAAACAGGGAAAAGTTGCAGCAAATCATAGAGTTGATGCAGAAGGAGGGCGACGGTCGCGGCGATCAGTTGCGACAATGAATGCCACGCCCGAGTCTTCCTCGTCCGGCGAACCCGGCCCGCAGCCAGTGCGCGGACAAATACTGCTTATATCCTTTGTGTGATGGTTTATGGTAACTTTAGCAGGTACCGATAAACGAAATACAGAGGATCGACTGTGGGCAATACCAATGATGTCGCTGACGTTGTTGCCGACGCCAACGCCGGGTATGCGAGACTTTCGGAGGTCTTCGAATCCAGTGCGCGGCGCTGGGAACTCATCGTCTATCCTTCGCTGTTCGCCTTCATCATTCTGGCGGCATACGGCTTCTACCTCATCTATAACCTCGCCCGGGATGTGCACTACCTGGCGATCAGCGTCGACACCAACATGACGACCCTCGCGGGCAATATGCAGAATGTCTCCGAGAACATGAGCCAGCTGACCGCGAATATTCGCGCCATGACGGTCACGATGGATTCGATCGACAACAAGGTGGCGACACTCGAGCCGATGCTGGCCAATCTCGACTCGATGGACGGCGCCATTCAGTCGATGACCCATGCCACCCACACGATGGGGCGCTCGACACAGTACATGCAGGTGGATCTGGCGCGCATGAACAACAACATCGGGCGGCCGATGTCGTTCATGAATTCGTTCATGCCCTGGTAGGGTGCCGCAGGGGCGACTTCCGAAATAAGCCCCTGCGGGGGCTTATTTTTTTAATCAGCCGCTTGCATGCAGCTACTCTTCAAACACGATCGCGTTCGAGGGTTCCTGCAGGAAATATCCCTGGATGTAGTTGATGCCAATGTTCCACAGGATTGCCAGACTGCTGGCGTCCTCGACACTGCTCGCGATGGTCTTGTAGCCATCGGCCTGAAGCTGTGAATTGACGCTGCTCATCTTCTCCTGCTGCTCGCTATCAATCGCCAGATTACGCATGTACTCGGGCGACAGCTTCACGATATCGATCTCGAGGTGGTTCAGCAGCGGTTGCGCCGTATCCCTGTAGTTGTTGAGCGCTATGCGGCAGTTGATCCTCCGCAGTCCGCTGATCAGGTCCCGAGCCGGCTGCAATGAACTGCGAAGATCGTTCTCTCGGAACTGAAACACGAACCATGAACCCTTTGCACGGAACTCCCGAAGGCAGTCACAGATCCACATCAGCATCGAGTCGTCTTCGATCCCTGCACGGGACAGGATGATGTAGAAGACGATCTTTTTTCCGTCCCTGCGGTGGCTGGCCATCTCGCGGATGGCATTGCGCACTACCCAGCGATCGATCTCGGCGAGGCGGCTGGCGTCACGCGCCGGCGACAGGAAGACGTCGGGCACCAATTCCTTGCCCCCTTCGCCGATCAGACGCAGGTACACCGAGTAGTTCTCACGCGTATCGCCCTGCAGGCTTACGATCGGCTGGTACTTCAGGCGGAAACCATCGTTGGCCAGGGCGTCGTCGATCAGCCTGACTACCGCGGCATCGGCGTCGGCCATGTGTTTCGTGTCGCTCGGTATCTCGTCATTGTAGAAGACGACGCGATTTTCTCCCTCCGAGCGGGCGATACTGGTAGCGCGGCATGAACGGTTGATCAGTTCATGAGCGCTGATCTCCTTGCCGGCTGTGGTGCGGGTCACGCCGATCGAATACACGGGCTTGACCGGTGAATTCTGGATGCTCTTGAACGCATGGTTGCGCAGGTTGTGCAGGCAACGTTCGGCCACTTCCAGCGCCGGCTCTTCGTCGTCGGAAAGGATCATGAAATCGTGGTCGCCGAACCGCGCGATCGAGTGTGCCTGGTTCATGGTGGCCGCCAGGATGCTGGCGACCTCGGTCAGCATCTGCTCGGCACAGGCGAAGCCGCAGCTCTCGCGCATGTTCGTGTAGTTCGTGATCGACAACTGCACAAGGGAATGCGTCGCCTGCGTATTCTTCGCCTGACTGACCAAGGCATCCAGTCTCTCCATAAAGGCCTGGCGATTGAAAAAGCCGGTCTGCGGATCCTTGCTGGTGAGTTCTTCAATTCGCTGCTGCAGGGCCAGGTTCTGGCTCTGATCCCTGATCATGACCTGAGTGCAGCGCTCGCCATCGATACGTGCGGGCGAAAATTCCATCAGGGCGCTGAAACCCTGGCCGTCGCCGGTGACGCAACGGAATTCCTCGGCGTGTTTGCCGGACTCGTGCATCTTTCGCAGGGCGGCCTTGAATGCGCCACGCGATTCTGCGTCGATCATGTCCATGATCGGCAGCCCATCCAACTCGTCGGCGGATTCGTAGCCGAACATGTCCAGGTAGGCCTGGTTGGTGTTCAGATACATGCCCTCGTGAATGTACGCGATGGCGTCACGTGAGCTTTGCACCAGCAGATTGCTGCGTTCTTCGGCCTCGTCCAGTTGTCGCCTCAGACGAGCGGTCTCGTGGCGCTGCTTTTGCGCCATGTGTTCGCGCCTTACGGCGAGCGCCACATGTTCCTCATCCTTGATGTCGAGCAGGTCCTGCAGTGCATGATCGATCGCCAGTCGCCGATGGGCGGACGGGTCGCGCGCAACCAGCAGGATACTGGCACTCGGTGCGGCGTTGCGGATCCTTCCTATCGCGTCGGCTGCCGATGCGCCAAAGGTGTCGGCATTGAGGATGACCAGGTCGCATGGGTCTGCGAGGAGCAGCTGATTGAGGGAAGAAGGGGTTTCCGCAATCTTCAGGTGTGCCGCCTGGCCTTGATTGCGCAGCGCATTGGCGAAGCCATCGGCCACGGCCAGGGCGCAGCCGGCGACCAGCATTTCAACCGGGTTGCCTGTCAGTTCGACAGGAGGTAGTGAGATTTCAGCGTTGGCGGGCACAGTTTGACGTTCCTTTGCCTGTATTCACTGGCCGGTCAGGCATCTATAGGTTGCTCCAGAGATCGTTGAATTCGTCGCCGGGGCGAACGCGATCGGACAGGTCGTCTTCTTCGGACTGGACCAATTCAAAATGATAGCGCGCGAAAGCACTACTGAACTCTACCAGCTTGGTGAGACGGATCATCTGCTCCCTGCCACCAATCGACAACCACAGGTCGACCCCGGTCTGCAGGCTCATTGCACTCATCACCAGGCTCGCGGTCGCGTTCGATGACGGGTCTGTGTCATTGATGACCAGGCACTTGAACGCAGGCGCGCGGTTGCGCGGGGAGGATTTTGCGGCTTCGCGCACATCTGCTGCCTCGCATCGGGTCGAAATTACTTCGAGGCCGAGGTCCAGATCATGATCCGACAGCTGTTTCATCCACCGGATCACGCCCAGGCCGTACTTGCGGCGATCCGCTGGCGACTCGACACCGACCAGTTCGCCGATCTTGACCCGAGGGATGTTCTCGCCCTGCCAACGTATGCAGTAGCCACCCGCGCTCTCGTTGACGGTTTTCACCGAGTGGCGTCTTTCGTCTGGTTCTTCGTCTGAATCAATGGCCGGTTCGACAAATTCGTTCAGCGTCGATGAATAGGGCTGGCCACGCCCGGTCGCGAGGTAGCTGTCGGCCAACAGCGAATCACTGCTGACGAAGTCGCTGTCCAGCGGGGCGAGCGAGGCGTTTTCCAGGCTTCCCGATGTCCAGGTGATCTTGCTCCGAGTGCCCGATGGCGGTGCATCGGTCTCGTCGAGTTTGAACAGGGCCGCGCGAGCGGTGGCATAGGGCGGGTTCTCGTCGGCCTGCAGGTTGGCATGGATCGCATGCAGCCCCGCGACCACGCGCAGATCAAAATTCAGCTTGGTGCGGACGAAGCGGCGATCGGGTGGACGGCTCCACGCCACGATCAGCAGTCGCAGCAGGGGCCGCGTGACCAC
>JAGRHB010000087.1 GCA_020445245.1 Gammaproteobacteria bacterium | reverse complement strand
GTTTTCCCAGATGTCAGAGAGAAGGGTAGTCGTAACAGGTCTTGGCCTGATCGCGCCAGTGGGGCTGGATGTGGCCAGCGGCTGGGAAAACATTGTTGCCGGGAAAAGTGGTATTCAGCCGATCACGCATTTCGAGATCGCGCCGTTCAGTGTGCGTTTTGGCGGGCCCATCTACGGCTTTGACGTGGAGCAGTACATCCCGAAGAAAGAAGCCCGCAAGATGGATGCATTCATCCACTACGGGATTGCCGCCGGTGCCCAGGCGCTAAAGGATAGCGGGATCGAGATCACTGATCAGAATTCCAAGCGCATCGGGGTTGCGATCGGCTCCGGCATCGGCGGGGTGACTGGTATTGAAAACGGCTATGGCGCCTATCTGAGCGGGGGGCCGCGCAAGATTTCACCGTTCTTCGTTCCGGCGAACATCATCAATATGGTCGCCGGGAACCTGTCGATAATGTACGGCCTGAAGGGCCCGAACATCTCGATCGTATCCGCATGCAGCACCGGTGCACACAACATCGGCGATGCGATGCGCATGATCCAGTACGGCACTGTCGATATGATGATCGCCGGTGGCGCGGAGATGGCGACGTCGCCGACCGGGCTGGGTGGTTTTGCCGCCGCGCGTGCCCTGTCGACCCGCAACGATGACCCACAGGCCGCAAGCCGTCCCTGGGATCGTGATCGTGACGGCTTCGTGCTGAGCGACGGCGCCGGGGTGTTGATGCTCGAAGAGCTCGAACATGCCAAGGCACGCGGTGCGCGCATCTATGCGGAACTGGCGGGTTCTGCGATGAACTCCGACGCCTACCATATGACCTCACCGTCGCCCAACGGGGAGGGTGCTGCGGACTGCATGCGCCTGGCGATGGCCGATGCCGGGCTGAACATGGACCAGGTCGATTACATCAATGCCCATGGTACCTCGACGCCGGCGGGTGACGTGGCGGAGACCATGGCCGTGAAGGCGGCCTTCGGTGACCACGCCTACAAACTGGCGGTGAGTTCCACCAAGTCGATGACCGGGCACATGCTGGGTGCCGCCGGTGGTGCGGAGGCCCTGTTCACGGTGCTGGCGATCCGCGATCAGGTCATGCCACCGACGATCAACCTCGACAATCCTGACGAGCAGTGCGACCTGGATTACGTCCCGCACACCGCGCGCGAGGCGAAGATCGACATCGCCATCTCCAACTCGTTCGGGTTTGGCGGGACGAACGGCACCCTGGTTTTCCGTCGCTTCACGGGATAAGTCACCCGGATAGGGTGGGTCGCCGCCGACATGCACCAGGATGCCCTGATCGACGGCATGGCGGCGGACGACGGCTGGCTTCACGAGCGTGCATTTCAATTCGGCGATGGTCTTTTCGAGACCATTGCCATCATCGACGGTCTCCCTTGCCTGTGGGACGCGCATCTGGCGCGCCTGTCCGACGGTTGCCGGCGTCTGCGGTTGCCGGCTCCTGATCCACAGTTGCTGTATGAGGAATGCCTTCAACTGGCTGGTGGACGTGCGCGCGCTGTGCTGAAGATCTTCTGGACAGCGGGCCACAGCGAACGCGGTTACCGCCGCCCATCGGTCATCCGGCCGCGTCGCATGTTGCGAATCAGTCAATGGCACGAATCGGCGGTGCCCGCGTTCTGGTCTTTGAGGCAATGTGCGCATCGTCTCGGCGAGAATCCCGCATTGGCCGGAATCAAGCACCTCAATCGTCTCGACCAGGTGCTGGCGCGTGCGGAATGGGATGACGATGCCATTCAGGAAGGGCTGGTGCTCGGTCAGGACGGTCGCGTGCTCTGCGGCACCATGAGCAACCTGTTTCTGCAGTCGGGCGACAGGCTTTCCACCCCTTGTGTGAAGCGTGCCGGCATCGCCGGCGTGGTACGAGGGTTGGCACAGCAGCTCGCATCGGACAGTGGTCAGGTCCTGGAAGAAGTCGACGTACCCATCGACGCCGTCCATGCTGCGGATGCCCTGTATCTTTCGAACTCGCTGATCGGCGTGGTACGAGTGGGCCGCTTCGCAGACAGGATCTTCGAACGTGATGTCGTCGAACACCCACTGATGACCGAGACACGCAGCCTGTGTCACAGGCCGGTCGAGAGGGGACGGCCATGCTAGGCAAGCTGATCGGCGCCCTGCTGCTCCTCGGCAGCCTGCTGGCTGGCTGGGTTTGGATGGAATTCGAGGAATTCCGCAATGCACCGCTGAAGGTTGCCGAAGGCAGCATCATCTACGCGGTCCCAAAGGGTGCGACATTGGCCATGGTGGCATCCGACCTGCAGGCGGAGGGGATGATCGAAAAGGCGCGCTACCTGCGCTGGTACGGACGGTATACCGGGCAGGCGACACAGATCCGCGCCGGCGAGTACCGCCTGACCGCTGGAATGACCCCTGATACGCTGCTGGCGCTGCTGGTGTCGGGAAAGTCGGTGACGTACAGCCTGACCCTGCTCGAGGGATGGACAATCGCACAGGTTAGGGCGGCACTGGCAGGACACGATGTACTGGTTCAGACGCTGCAGGATGTCGACAACCAACAACTGATGGTCCGCCTCGGGCGGCCAGGTGAGCACCCTGAAGGGCGGTTCTTTCCTGACACCTACCAATTCACGCGTGGCATGACCGACCTTGAGTTCCTGCAGCGGGCGTTGCGCACCATGGATGCGGAGCTGGCAGCGGCGTGGGCCAGCAAGGCAGACGACGTCCCGTTGACATCGGCATACGAGGCGCTGATCCTGGCGTCGATTGTCGAAAAGGAGACCGGGCAGGCCAGCGAACGCGCGCAGATCGCCGGTGTGTTCGCCCGGCGGCTGCAGAAGGGGATGAAGCTGCAGACTGATCCGACCGTGATCTACGGCATGGGTGACCGTTTCGATGGCAACCTGCGACGCAAGGACCTGCAGGAGGACACGCCCTACAATACCTACGTCCATACCGGGCTGCCGCCGACACCGATATGCATGCCCGGACGTGGCGCGCTGCAGGCCGCGGTCGCGCCGGCGGCCGGCAATACCCTGTACTTCGTGGCGAAAGGTGATGGCTCGCATGCGTTTTCCGCCACCTTGTCGGAGCACAACGCGGCGGTGCGGAAGTATCAGCTCGGACAATGACCATGCCACGCTTCATCACCGTTGAAGGCATCGAGGGTGCTGGCAAGACGAGCTGCCTCGATCTGCTCGAACAGCGTATCCGCCAGCGTGGCCACGACGTGCTGGTGACGCGTGAACCCGGCGGCACCCCGTTGGGCGAAGATCTGCGCCAGTTGCTGCTCGGGCACCGCCACGACGGGATGGCCGATGATACCGAGTTGCTGCTGATGTTCGCAGCACGCGCCGAACACCTGCACGCAAAGATCGAACCGGCGCTGGCGGCTGGTTCCTGGGTCCTCTGTGACAGGTTTACTGACGCCACCTACGCGTATCAGGGGTACGGCAGGGGTATCGATCTGCAGCGCATCGCAGCGCTCGAGACCTGGGTGCTGGGTGAGCGCCGGCCGGACCTGACACTGTTGCTGGACCTTCCGGTCGAGGTCGGGCTCGAGCGAGCCGGCAGGCGATCGACGCCCGACCGCTTTGAACGCCAGGCGCTGACCTTCTTCGACCGCGTCCGCCAGGGCTATCTCAGTCTTGCGGCGGCCGCACCCGGGCGTTTTCGTGTCGTCGATGCCGCGCAGTCCCTCGACCAGGTTTCACGGCAGGTGACTGCCACCATCGATGCGTTCCTCGACAGTGCGTACGCCGGATGAGCGGGAATGAGCATTATCCCTGGCACCTCGACCAGTGGCGGCGCATCGCCGCGGCACGTGATGCCGGGCGACTGCCGCACGCTATCTTGCTGGTTGGTGCACAGGGCCTCGGCAAATCGGCATTTGCCGGGCGACTCAGTGATGCCCTGGTGTGCGCCCAGCCCAACCACGAGGGCGATGCCTGTGGCGCATGTGATGCCTGCCGACAGGCGAGCTCCGGCAGTCATCCGGACCAACGGCATGTCACCCCAGACGAACCCGGCAAACCGATAAAAATCGACGCGATTCGTGAGCTGACGGCAAAAAGTGTGCTGTGCGCCCAGGCGGGTGGCTATCGTATCTACCGAATTGAACCGGCTGATGCGATGAACAGGTCTGCCGCCAACGCGCTGCTAAAGACACTGGAGGAACCCAGCTCTCGTTCGGTACTCATCCTGGTGAGTTCGCATCCGCACAGGCTGCCGGCCACGATCCGCAGTCGCTGTCAGGTCGTGCGGTTCACCAACCCCGATTCCGATACCGTGCGCACCTGGCTTGGTCCGCGCACCCCGGGTGCCGACGTGGATGAGTTGCTGGCGATCAGCGGTGGCGCACCTTTGCGTGCCATGCAGGCACTGCAGGAAGGCTGGGTGGCCGAGGGCCGGCGCCTGATCGACGACCTGGGCGCGCTGAGGCAACGTTCGATCAATCCTCTGCAGACAGTTGAGGAATGGGGGAAGCGGCCGCTAACCCTGTTGTTCGATGGCCTGAAACGCTGTGTGAACGACCTGGTAAAACTGGCCAGCGGGGTCGCCGGCATTCCGGTGTGCCATTTGCGGATGCGTGATGATTTGCAATGTCTCGGCCAGGGAATAGACTTGAGAGAGTTGTACCGCTTCAACGATGAAATACTGCGTCTGGAACGGGATTCGACCAACAACCTGAATGTACAGATGCTGCTGGAATATATTGCAAACCGCTGGTTACAGATAACTCGCCCCGGAGGTCAATGAGATGTCCGCACCACCCATGCCGCGTGCGCGTCAGGGGATTCTTTCGCTGACGATCAAGGACAAGAACGCGCTGTATGCCGCCTATATGCAGTTCGTGAAGAACGGTGGCCTGTTTATTCCGACCACCAAGAAGTACAACATCGGTGACGAGGTGTTCATGCTGCTCAGCCTGATGGACGAGGCCGAGCGCCTGCCGGTGGCCGGGCGGATCATCTGGATTACCCCGGTGGGGGCCGAAGGCAACCGTGCGGCCGGGATCGGTGTACAGTTCAGCGACCAGGACGGCGGTATGGCACGCAACAAGATCGAGGGCTACCTCGCGGGTGCGCTACAGTCGGAGAAACCCACCCACACGATGTAGCGGTTGTTTGCATGCTGGTCGACTCTCATTGCCACCTCGACCGGGTGGACCTGACACCCTACCACGGCGATTTCGCCGGCCTGATCGAGGCATGCCGGGAAGCCGGCGTGTCACACATGTTGTGTGTGTCGATCGACCTGGAGTCCTATCCAGCGATGCTGGCACTGGTCGAGAATTATCCCGAAGTGTCCGTGTCGGTCGGCGTCCATCCCAATGATTTCGACCGTCGCGAGCCCGGTATCGATGAACTCGTTGACCTGGCCGGGCATCCGAAAAACGTTGCGATCGGTGAGACCGGCCTGGACTATTTTCACGGGAAAGGCGACCTGGACTGGCAGCGCGAGCGGTTTCGTATTCACATCCGTGCCGCCCGGCAAGCGAACAAACCACTGATCATTCATACCCGGGATGCGCGCGAGGATACGATTGCGATCATGCGCGAAGAGCAGGCCCGGGATGTCGGCGGCGTGATGCATTGTTTTACCGAGACCTGGGAGATGGCAAAGGCGGCCCTGGACCTCGATTTCTATATCTCGTTCTCCGGTATCGTGACCTTCAAGAACGCTGCCGCGTTGCGCGATGTGGCGGCACGTGTGCCCGACGAACGCATCCTGATCGAGACCGATTCGCCCTATCTTGCGCCGGTGCCGTTCCGCGGCAAGCCCAACGAGCCACGATACGTTGGAAAGGTTGCCGAGGCGGTCGCGGCGGTCCGCGGGGTCAGCGCCGAGGTCGTCGCGCGGCAGTCATGTGAAAATTTCTATCGGCTCTTCAGTACCGCCGAGGGCTGATTTTCGAACTACAGCGATATGGAAGTCGCATGTCCACGATCGAACTGCCGCTGACGCGGCGCATGCACGGGTATGCCCATCTCCTCCTGCTGACTGCTGCCGGCATGGTGCTGGCCTGTCCCATCGCCTGGGTTTGGCGGCTTGGCTGCGCTGCATGTGTTGCAGTGAGCTGGCTGGTGCTGTGGCGGCGCTTTCGCCGCCAACGCCCGGTCAGCCTGCAGATACACCGCAATGGCGGCCTGAGCTGTCGGCTGGCCAGTGCCCAGACCTGGACTGTCACCGGCATAAGGCCGGGGGTGATCCGGCCCTGGCTGGTGAGTGCACGACTGCTTGGAGGCCCCGGTCAGCGTTGCGAGCTCTTCGTTTTGGGCACATGCGTGTCGGATGCACAGCATCGTGAATTGCGGCGCGCGTTGATCGGATTTCGACCGGTCACCGACCCGACACAGCCATGATGGCTGCTGGCGCCTTCAGTTCTCGGCCCGGCGCGGCACGTAATTGTCGGGGATTAGGATGGTCGGTGTGGTCTGGTTGTCGTCCCTGTCCGGGAAGTCGATGTTGTAGTGCAGTCCGCGACTCTCTCGCCGACGCTGTGCCGACTGGATGATCAGGTCGGCGACATCGACCAGGTTGCGCAGTTCGAGCAGGTCGTTGGAAACCCGGAAATTGCCGTAATACTCGCTGATCTCGTGATGTAAGAGGTTCACCCGGCGGCGCGCGCGTTCCAGGCGTTTGTTGCTGCGCACGATCCCGACGTAGTCCCACATGAAGCGGCGCAGCTCCTCCCAGTTGTGCGACACCACGACCTCTTCGTCCGAATCGGACACCCGGCTCTCGTCCCAGGGTGCGATATCGAACGCCGGCACGTCATCACGCCTGAGCTGTTCGAGGATGTCGGCCCGCGCCATCTCGCTGAATACCAGGCATTCGAGCAGCGAATTGCTTGCCATGCGGTTGGCGCCATGCAGCCCGGTGTAGGCGGCCTCGCCGATCGCGTACAAGCCATTGACGTCGGTGCGCGCCCTCCGGTCGGTGCGGATGCCGCCACAGGTATAGTGTGCGGCGGGCACCACCGGCAGGGGTTGCTTGCGCATGTCGAACCCCAGTTCGAGACAGCGCTGGTGAATGGTCGGAAACAGTTTCTCTATCTCGAACGCCGGCTTGTGGCTGATGTCCAGGTACACACAGTCCACGCCCAGGCGCTTCATCTCGTGGTCGATCGCCCGGGCGACGATGTCGCGCGGTGCCAGTTCTGCACGTTCATCGAAGCGCTGCATGAACCGGGTGCCGTCGGGCAGCAGCAGCCGGCCACCCTCGCCACGGACCGCCTCGCTGATCAGGAACGACTTGGCGGCGGGGTGAAACAGGCAGGTCGGGTGGAACTGGATGAATTCCATGTTGCCGACGCGGCAGCCGGCGCGCCACGCCATCGCGATGCCATCCCCGGTCGCGACATCCGGATTACTGGTGTACAGGTAGACTTTGCTGGCGCCGCCGGTCGCCAACACCACGCAGCGTGCGGATGCAGTAACCACCCGGTCTGACCTGATGTCCAGCAGATACGCACCGTGGCAGCGCCGTTGCACCCGTCGTCC
>JAGRHB010000086.1 GCA_020445245.1 Gammaproteobacteria bacterium | reverse complement strand
TACAGGACCAGGGTTTGCAGGCGGCGACCCTTCCCCGCCAGACACAAGGTATGGCAACCTCGGTAATGCACTGTCGCACGATGGCTCGAGCAACGCAGACATCACCGATTCCACTTATTGGCTCGGCAACCTCGGCTCGCACCTCACACCCGGGAATGAACTCAATATGCATCTGCAATTCATCCATACGGGGGAACATGCACGCGCATCCGGCGTCATGCGCGACAACATGTCGGCGTACACGACGGCCGATCCGGCGACTGAATGGCAGGCCGCCCGGCGACTGATCCCGCGCACAGAACCGCGCAACCTGGCCGATGTTGGGCGCCACGACCCCGCACCGGCAGATACCCATGTCGACGATTTCCCACGCAGCGGACGCACCCTGTGGCTGAGGCTGGCCAACCAGGCGAGCGATTGAAAGCAACGGCCATATTCATGGATGCAGGTACATGGTCCGGCAGCTGAGTCACTTCGTCAGCAGCACCGTATGGTGGATGACCGTCTGCGCACTGATCGCCGCACCCATTACCGCGCAGGCGGACGATCTCAGCGACGCACGCATTCGTGTCGCCATCAACGTCTTCCCGGCATTTATTGCCGCAAGATCGGTCGCGCCGCCCCACCCGGAGCACATCGCGCTGGTGTCTGCCGACGATGGGCCAAAGATCGCTGGCATCGCCTATGTTCTGTACGAGCGGCTTCGGAAGAGTCAGCCCGAGGCCCGGCTCTCGCTGACCCGCCTGGATGCATTGCAGGTTTCCCACGCGAGGGATCCGTTCACCGCGGTATTCCTCGCCCAGGCACTCGATGATCGCGAGATGCAGCGATTGCTGACATTCGTCCGCACGCACCATGTCCTGAGTTTTTCGCCCCTGGCCGGAGACATCGAGCGCGGTGTCCTTGGCGGCATCGCGGTCAGCGACCGCATTCTTCCAGAGGTCAATCTCCAGTCCCTGATCGACCACGGGATCTACCTAAGGCCCTTTTTTCTCAAGGTCTCGGCCCACTATGAAGCCATACGGCAACAGTAGTCCGCATCACCACAGCGCCGTGGCGACAGTATTTCTCGTACTGATGCTCGCCCTCGCGACACTCAGCGCGTTCGACTGGCTGCTGATCCTCGAGCCACGACTGCGCAGTGAGGCGGAAACAACGGCCCGCATCCTGGCGCAGGCCAACGCCGAGAACATTCAGCACTTGATGAGCCATGGCACCAACCCGCCTGATACATCGGCGATCCGCGATGCCCTGAGCAAGATGCTGATTCTCAGGGATACCCAGACGGGTGAATCCTATTTCTCTGCCGCAACGATGGAGTTCGTGCCGCCGTTCGAGCTGGGCTCGTTCAGTATCGGCAACACGGCATGTAGCGACTGCTTCGACAACCGGATTCCGCTGTTCGATCCGGTCGACGGCCGACTGGTCGGCCTATTGACGATCAAGGTCAGTCCCGTGTTCTTCCAGGCGATGCGTGACGATACGCGGGTCAGCTTTTTCGTATGGACGGCCGCCCTGCTGGGCATGATGGGCCTGGGCTGGTGGTCGCTGATGCAACTGCAGTCACGGTCCGCGCAGAGCGAGGCGCGCGCGGCGACGCTGTTCAGCGCATCGCCGATCCCCCTGCTGCTGGTCGACACGGTGGACGGCGCCGTCATCGACTCCAATGCCGCCGCACAGACACTGTTCGCATCCATCGCCTCGGCACCGGCCCGGCTGGACGATCTGGTCGGCCCGGAGACGCGTGCATGCCTAGAGTCGACCCCGGCGGACAAGCCGCTATCGCTGGAGACCACGCTGCGGCTTGGCAATCGCGAACTGCCGGTGACCACCACCGCGACCACATTGCAGCTCGACAAGAGGTGCCTGCTGGTCGTCGCCGTCATCGACAATTCGGCGCACAAGGCGTTCGAGCGCCGAATCGAGGAAGAAAAGGAAAAATCCGAATCCGCCAGTCGGGCCAAGAGTGCCTTTCTTGCCGCAATGAGTCACGAGATCAGGACCCCGCTCAATGGCATCATCGGATTCACTCACGTCCTCGCGCAGAGCACACTCAGCGAGGAACAGCGCGAACATCTCGACCTGATTGATCTTTCTGCACGCAACCTGCTCGGCGTGATCGAAGAAATCCTCGACTTCTCGCGCATCGAGGCAGGCAAGTTCTCAGTGCGCGAAGCGGTTGTCGAGTTCCCCGTCCTTCTCGATGACACCATCCGCCTGTTTCGTGCCAAGGCCGAACAGAAAGGGCTCGAACTGCTGTACCGCGAGGAACCGCAGCTACCGTTTGCGATCGAGACAGATGGCCTGCGCCTCCGCCAGATGCTGGGAATCCTGCTCGACAATGCCATCAAGTTCACACCGCGTGGCGGTCTCCAGCTGGAGACCGAAACCCGTGCCGGATGCCCTGAATCCTTGCTGATCCTGCGCGTCTCTGACACCGGCGTCGGCATCCCCGGCAACGCACTTTCCAAGGTTTTCGAGCCTTTCTACCAAGTTGATCAATCGAGCCGGCGCGCATTCGGCGGTACGGGGCTGGGCCTGGTCATCGCCCGCAATATCACCGAGTCACTCGGTGGCACGATCGAAGTCGACAGCAGCGAGGGGAAAGGCTCCTGTTTTACCGTCACATTGCCACTGCACATTGCACAGCAAAATGGCGCCACGACCAGAGGCAGCAGACAGCGCCCACCAACCAGGCGCAATCCCAACATGCGTGCCCTGGTGGTCGATGACGACCCAATCAACGGCAAGTTGCTGGTCTACCTGCTTCAGGCTCGCGACGTTATCGCCGATCGTGTCGAATCCGGTGCCGACGCCCTGTGGCAGGTCGACGAACAATCCTACGACCTGGTATTTCTCGACGTGCACATGCCAGGTTTGTCGGGACTCGACGTGGTCAGGGAACTGCAGCAGCGGCAGGGCTCGGGGCCACGCAGCTATCCGCCACTGATTGCCACCACCGCGGATGTACAAAAAGGCAGCAACGAGCGTCTTTTCGCAGAAGGCATGGACGATTTTCTCGCCAAGCCGGTTGATGTCACGTCACTGGACGAGATCCTGCGCCGTTGGATCCCGGCGGGGCCAGCAGAAAAGCCATGACCCCGGGCAGGGACCGCGGTTAAAGAGCGACCTCTATATTGTCGATCAGCCTGGCCTTGCCGAGGAACGCCGCTGCAAGGACCACCAACCTGTCCTCGCCGGCCACCGGTTCGAGCAGATCGGCCGCATTCCGAATTGCCACGTAATCGGTGCGCAGACCATTGTCATCGAGCTCCCTCGCCGCCTGCGCCTGCAGACCGGAGAAGTCCCGGCTGCCCTCGCGCAACGCCTGCGCAACACCGGTCAACACGCGGTAGAGCACCGGTGCTATGGCTCGCTCATCGTCGCTGAGGTACCCGTTGCGTGAACTCATCGCCAATCCGCTGCTTTCGCGCATCGTCTCGACGCCAATGATCTTCACCGGCATCGCCAGGTCCTGCACCATCCGGCGGATCACCATCAGCTGCTGGTAGTCCTTGTTACCGAACAGGGCGATATCGGGCTGCACCATGTTGAACAGCTTGCACACGACCGTCGCCACGCCGATGAAGTGCCCGGGTCGGCAGGCGCCACACAGCACATCAGACAGACCAGGCACCTCAACCCGGGTCTGTTCGGCCTGCGCCTTGGGATACATCACCCGTACCGAAGGCGCAAACAACAGGTCGGTGCCTTCGGCCGCAAGCATCGCGGCATCGCGTTCCAGCGTGCGCGGATAATTGTCGAAATCCTCTCCCGCACCAAACTGCAGCGGATTGACGAAGATACTGGCCACCACCCGGTCGGCGACCTTGTGCGCAGCCTCGATCAGCGACAGGTGCCCGGCGTGCAGATTGCCCATCGTCGGCACGAAGGCTACGTTGCCTCCTCGCCGCCACGATTCGACCTGGGTGCGCAGACTGTCGATTTCGCCGGTTGTGATCATCAGAACGCGTGCCCTGCCGCCGGGAAGGTGCCATCCCTGACCGCCTGCACATAGGCCGCAAGTGCCGCCTGTACACTGTTCTGTCCCGCAAGGAAGTTGTGCACGAAACTCGGCGTGCCCTCCATCGTAATGCCGAGCATGTCGTACAGCACCAGCACCTGGCCGTCCGTGTCGGCCCCGGCACCGATTCCGATTACCGGGATATCGAGCGCACGGCTTATCTCGGCCGCGAGCACGGCGGGTACGCACTCCAGCACCAGCATCTGGGCACCGGCATGCTGCAAGGCTACGGCATCCTTGAGTATCCGCTCGCCCTCGTGTTCACCGCGACCCTGCACCCGATAGGCGCCGAGCTGGTGGATCGACTGCGGCATCAGCCCGAGATGGCCACACACGGGGACCGCACGCGCCGTGAGATGACGCACCGTCTCCACCTGTGGTGCGCCGCCTTCTATCTTGACCATGTGCGCACCGCCCTCCTTCATCAGGCGGCCCGCGGTATCCAGGGCCTGCTGCGGCGTGCCATGGCTCATGAACGGCATATCGGCGATCACCATCGCCCTGGTGCTGACACGCATCACATTCGCGGTGTGATAGACCATGTCGCTGACCGTGACCGGAAGCGTGCTTTCGTGTCCCTGCACCACCATGCCGAGCGAATCGCCGACCAGGATCACATCCATACCTGCCGCCTCGATCTGCCGGGTGAAAGAGGCGTCGTAGCTGGTAATGACGGCGATTTTCTCGCCGGCGGCCTTCATGCGGTTAAGCGTGCTTATCGTGTTCTTGCTCACCTGTCCTCCTGCGGAATCACCGAGCATCGCGCATCGGGTGGTTTCGAGTGTATCGCCAGCACGGACGGGTTGAAATAGCACCTGTCAGCGCTCCGCCCGGGGCTCAACCGGTATCGACTTCGCCCACGGCTCGCAGTCCCTGCATGTCGACATCCGCCAGCAGCACCGCGAGCGCCCCCTGACCGGGCACCGTCAGCTGCGGCGCGATCTCATGCAGCGGCACCAGCACGAAGGCGCGCCTGTGCATTTGCGGGTGCGGGACCTGCAGGCGCGGGCTGTCGATGCGGCGGTCGGCGTACAACAGCAGGTCGAGGTCGAGTGTGCGCGGCCCCCAGCGGACACTGCGTTCGCGTCGGTGGCGTTTTTCTATCTGTTGCAGGGCATCCAGCAGCTCGAATGGACCCAGTGCCGTCTCCAGCATGGCCGCGGCGTTGACGTAATCCGGTTGATCCTGCGGACCGATCGGTGTCGACCGGTAAAGCCGGGAGTGCCGCACGAGCCGTGATCCGGGGATCTGTCGCATTTCCAGCAGCGCGTCCCCGACCTGCCTGACCGGATCGTCGAGATTGCTGCCAAGGCCGATATAGACGACGCAGGCGGCTACCTTCATTCCCCTTCGGCAACCGCCGGCTTGCGCCGCCGACGGCGTCCGCCGCGGCGCGAGCGACGTCCCGCTGAGCCGGGTTCTGTCGGCGCAGGTGCCTCGACATTACCGTCCTGGAACGCTGTCCACCAAGAAGCCAGTTCCGGATCCGCCTCGCCCGACCGGGCGCGCAACAGCAGGAAATCGTAGGCCGCCCGGAACCTCGGGTGGGTCAACAGGCGCTGCGGCCGCTTGCCCCGGGTCTGCAGGAAGCGGGACTGCAGGCCCCAGATCTCCTGCATCGGCGTGCTGAAGCGACGCGGCAGTGCAATGCGCTGAACCTGCCGGGCCACCACCTCACCACCGGCACGCTGCACCGCCTGGTAAGGGGCCTCCCCGTCCGCCTGCAACTGCGCCGCACGCAGACGGACCGGCTCCCACAGCAGGACCGCGAACAGGAAGGCCGGTGTCACCGGCTTGTCCTCATGGATCCTGTTGTCGGTGTTTTCCAGCCCCTTGAGCACCAGCGTCAACGGAAACTCGTGCTCCAGTCGCGCAAGGCTGGCATCCGTATCCGGGAACAACTCGGCGAACAGGCCGTACTGACGCAGCTTCTCGAAACACGCGACCGCGGTACCACCGAGAAACAACTTCAACACCTCCTCGAACAGGCGCGCCGAGGGGACGTCCGCCAACAGCGATGCCAGCACAGGGATTGGTGCCTCGGTTCCGGGTGCCAGGCGAAATCCCAGCTTTGCGGCAAATCGCACCGCGCGCAGCATACGTACCGGGTCCTCGCGATACCTTGTCTCGGGGTCACCGAGCAGGCGCAACAGACCGTCGTTCAGGTCATCGACCCCGCCCGCATAGTCGATGATCGAGAAATCCGAAATGTTGTAGTACAGCGCATTGACGGTGAAATCGCGCCTCAGTGCATCCTGCTCGATCGTGCCATAGACGTTGTCTCGCAGCAGCATGCCTTCGTCCGTCTGGTGATTTTCCGATACGTCGGCGTCCTGCCCGGCACGGAAGGTCGCGACCTCGATGATCTCACCACCAAACTGCACATGCGCAAGGCGGAAGCGGCGGCCGATCAGCCGGCAGTTGCGAAACGTCTGACGCACCTGCTCCGGGCTGGCGTCGGTAGCGACATCGAAGTCCTTGGGTTCGCGGCCCAGCAGCAGATCGCGTACCCCACCGCCGACCAGGTGTGCCTCGAACCCGGCTGCCTTGAGGCGATAGAGAACCTTCAGCGCATTGGGCGAGATGTTGGCCCGTGAGATCTGATGCTGATCGCGGGGTATGACGACTGGGCTGGAAATATGCGGTTACCGAGTAGGTGTGGGAAGTTGTTTGGGCGGATCATACACCGGCGCGCGCCGCCGTTCAGCGCCGCACGCCCTGTCGGGTCAGTAATGCGACGCCTCCGCCAGGTACTCCATCACCTCCGACAGGTTGCCGTCGGCATTGTCCACGGTACACACCAGATTGGCGACACTGCACACCGACATCCTGGCGCCACGTACGATCCAGCCGCCCGGCGGCGTCCAACCGCTGATTCCGGTAAACATCGACAGCTGATCCGCGTTGCCCTGGACGATACGCTTGTAGTCATGCGCAAAGTGCGCCAGCGCTGCCAGTTCGGCCTCCGGCAATACCCCGTAGCCCTCGACGAAGGCGCCGTCGTCGCGAAACCGGGAGACCGCCATCACCCCGTCGACGGCGAGAAGTTGCTTGATCACCCGGCACCTCCCTGCTGTGCCAGGGCCTGGTAGGCGGCTTCATAGTCGGCATCCTTGTTGCTGACGACCACACCGAGATTGCCGTCTGTGATCGCCGACCAGTCCATACCGATCATGGTGAAACCGTTGATCGGATAAAACCCCTTGTTATCGGAGTTCGCCTCCCAACCGCGGGCCTGCATCGTCGCGATCGCGTTGTTCGCCACGCACATGTGTGCCAGCAGGTCGAGCGCCGTCTCGTCCAGCGGCGAGCCGTCGGCAAGCACATGCTGCTGCAGCTCACCGCGATCGTTCATCAGAAAGGCCGCCTGCGCACCCTTGAGTACCATGAGTTTGTTCAGATCCGTCATCACTGTTGTCCTGACTTTGAAGAGAGCATTGTGGTGCCTGACGAGGTCAGACGAGGTCGTGAGAGGCGCC
>JAGRHB010000085.1 GCA_020445245.1 Gammaproteobacteria bacterium | reverse complement strand
GATTGGACCTAGTCTGGTTTGCATTTCGAGTTCTCCGGATCCGTTACCTGCCACGCCCGCCGCTGCGCATGCCGCCGCCGGCGCCCCTGCCGCTGCCGAAACTCGCGGTGCCGCGTGAGCTCGCCGCCCGGGTCGATGCCCCGCTGCCGACGCCGGAGAATCCGCCGCCTCGGGAAACGCTGCTGCCCGAACGGGTGGCGGCTCCGCTGCCTGCGTGTGAACCGAGATCGCGCGAGCCGGCCTTGCCGGGGTCCCGGCCTGCGGCACTACCTCCCCCGAGGGAGCCCAGATCACGGTTTGACGCGCCGAGGTCGCGCGTGGCTGTTCCCATGTCACGGCCGGCGCCCTTGGACAGATCGCCTGTCTTTGACCCGAGGTCGCGGCTCGCGCGGTCGGCGGCCTGAACTTTCTTGTCGAGTTGTCCGCGGTCCATCGATCCCAGCTCCGCACGGCCCTTGTCGGCGCGCCCGCGGAACTGTTCGCGCGACTGCGCGGCCGCCCTGTCGCTGCCGCGACCGTATTTTTGCGCAGTCGTCTGGTCGCGGTATGACACGCCCTTGCGATGACTCGGGTTGTGGTTCCAATCGCCGGTCTTGATGTTCGTGCGATTGAAGCTGTTGTACTTGTTTACGTTGATATTGATCTCGTTGCGGCCCCAGTTGCAGCCGCCCCAGATCGCACCACCGACGATGACGCCCGCGGTAAACCACAGGCCGGGGCCAGCCACGTAGCCCGGTGGGTAGTAATAGTACGGCGGAGGAGCCGGGTACCACCAAGACCCGTAGATGACCGTCGGGTTGTAGACGGGCACGTAGACCTTCTCCGGCTCGGCGGATTCGATGATGACCACGGTCTGACCGCCTTGCTCCTCGGTCTTCACTACCTGTTGGCTCGTGGTCTCGAGGTTGCCGGCGTCTTTGGCCTTCCCTCGCAGGTTCTGCACTGTCTGCATGACCTCCTCCTGTTGCGAGAGAAAGGCGTCGCCGAGTTTTTGTGTCCAGTCGAGCTTTTCATCCATCATCGTCAGCACCTGCGGTACTGCGACAATGGCCTTGACCGCCGGATCCCAGCTCTGCTCCTGCAATGCGTCTTCCAGCGCCTTGTCCTTCAGGTTCGGGTTGGCCTTCGCCCAACGTGCGGCCTCGACGACTTCCATCGGGTAGGTCGACGCCATCAATACCTGGGCCAGCAGGGCATCCGGATAGAGCGCGATGGGCGCCAGCACTTCGTCGAGCTCCTGCTGCGAAAATGTCTTCGATGTCGCGGCTTCCTCGGCGACAGGTTGCCGCATGGACGGAATCAGGACGACGACTGCGGCGAGCATGATAATGCCCAGCCTGCGCGCGGAACCGATGGTAAGCTCCATCTCTGTCTCCAAAAATCAAGGTGCCGTTCGGCACGGGTGCACTTGACATGATGCGACGTGCGCTCCATCGCCAATATAGAGTCATGAGTCAAATCGCGCCACCGCACAGTCGCGAAAGTATTCGGCGGGTTCAGCGCGTCGGCGTATCGGGAGGCAAGGGTCGCGAGTGCAGGCGACGCCACTCATAGGTCATCGGATGCGGCGAGGGTCCGCTCACTGTCGCCCTCCAGCCAGGCTCCGGCGAGCTTGTAGCCCAATGCCAGCAGGATTGCGCCGATGAACAGGCCAATGATCCCGGACAACAGCATGCCGCCAATGGCACCGAGAAAGATCACCAGCATCGGGACATCGACGCCGCGCCCGAGCAGGAGTGGCTTGAGAACGTTGTCGAGCACCATTATCAGGGCATTCCAGACGAGAAATACGACTGCGATGACGGGATCGGCCGTCGCGAAGACATAGACGATCACCGGGATCGCGACAGGCCCGACGCCGAGCTGCACCACCGCGGAGATCAGGCTGAGCAGCGCCCAGATGCCGGCACCGGGCACGCCCGCGGCCATGAAGCCCACGCCGACCAGTAGCGCCTGGATCACAGCCACACCGAGCACGCCGCGCGCGACGCTGCGAATGGTCGCGCCGGCCAGGACAGCGAACCTGTCTCCGTGTTCGCCGGCGAGGCGCCGTGCAACCCTGTGTGCGAAGTCGTGGCCCTGCGTCGAGTGCGCGAGCAGGTAGCCTGCAATCATGATCGCGACGAGAAACATCAGCAGGCCGATCCCGGCGCTGGCGGCGAAGTCGACCAACCACAGGCCGACGGCCTTCAGCTGAGGTTGGATCATGTGGATGGCCTCGGCCAGGTTGCTCAGTGCGAGATCCCAGAACCTGGCAACCGGTTCACCGATCAGCGGCCACTCCCTGACGCTGTCTGGTAACGCAGGCGGCTCGATCCGTCCCTGTCGGATGCCGTCGGCGAGCTCTGCGACGTTCTCGATCAACAGCTTCGTCAGCATGATCGTCGGGGCCATCAGGAGCAGCAGCACGGCGACGGTGACCAGCACCGCCGCCAAGGTGCTGCGGCCGCCCAGCAGCCGCACCAGGGAAGCGAACAGCGGATGTATGGCCACCGCGATGATCGTCGCCCAGATAAAAGGCAGGATGAACGGCTGCAGTATCTGGAAACACCAAGCGATGATCACCGCAAGAAGGCTGAGTCGGATGGCGGTTTCGACGACCCTGGGCGACCAGGCATCTTGCTTGGGGAGCGATGAATCTGCAGACATGGGGTTTCCCGGGGTTGATTGGCATCGCGGCACGACTCGAGTTGCCTCTCCCGCACGTCAGCAATGTGCCGATGCAGGCCGGGCGGCGATTTCAGCCGACGTCGACTTATACACCGGGCCTGATGTCTTCGGCTATTGTTTCACTGTGGCATCGTGGATCACAGAGATGCCCGCACGGGTGCCTGCCGCCTGCGCAGGTCGTATCGTTGATTGCCGTGCCGGGACTGCCCCGGCTGCACGTGGCGGAGGTGTCCGATGATTGAAGCGAAACTTGATGCCGACGTTGGGGTACTGCACGTCAGACCAGTGGCCGCGCTTGCGCAGACGGATTTCCGCGAATTGGCGGCGCTGGCCGATCCGTTTATCGAGGAGCGCGGCTCGCTGCCCGGGCTGCTCCTGGAGATCGGACGTTTTCCCGGTTGGGAAGACATCGCGGCGTTTGTAGAGCATTTCCGCTTCGTCAGGGACCATCACAAGCACATTGCGCGTGTTGCCGTGGTCACTGACCAGGCGCTGGGCGAATTGGCCGAGAAGGTCGCCAGCCATTTCGTCGCCGCACAGGTGCGGCATTACGCTTCGGGACAACTCGCGCAAGCGCGTGCCTGGGCGGCCGGCGCGGATGACAACGCCACGCACGAAATGTAGCGTCCACTGCCTGTTTCGTATCACCGGCGTCCGGATCCATGACCAGCTGTTGTCAATTCCGGCTGTGATCTTGTGCGTGCGCGGACGGCGCTAGGGTTGTTTGAGGGCCGATTGCGCAGGGGCATGGCATGTTGAAGCTCTTTCAGTCGATATTCGGTGCAGGTGAAGCACCGGGACGGTACCCCGAGTCTTTGATCGAGGTGGCAGTCGAACGGGCGGTCGACGGTACCGACCCGCGCCTGCGCACCCTCCCGCGCTATCGCAGGCTGTTGCGCGAGCCGGTGCTGCACGCCGCGGATCATGTGGTCGCGCTGGTCGATGCCTTGCCGCATGTGCAAGCTGCTGGCCGTGCCAGCTATGGTGATGACGAGCGCCTGACCACGCTGTTTGCGTCGGCCGACCGTATGCTGCAGGTGTTCGCCGGGGATTCTGCGTTGCACGATTTTCTGGCCAGTCAGGCTTCCAAGTCGGGAACCGCGGCCGTACTGTTGCTGGTCGAGCGCATCGAGAAGCACGTGATGGGTATGGAAATGGACGGCGAAGTGCTGCGCCGCGAGGTCGCCCAGGTCGCGGTGGATTTCAGGGCCCATCGGCTGGTCGACCCCACGTGGGACGAGGACGAACTGCGCCGCCAGCTCAAGCGCCGCGCATTCGATCACCTGCTCAGTCTTGCCCTGCAACGTATTGCGGAGTTGCGCGGCGAGCGCGCCGACCTCACTCGTCAGCGGACGCTTTTGCGTCGCAAGCTGGATGCGCTGAACAAGGGGCAGTGGGGCTTCGATGCAGGAGTCGCGGAGAAGATGGATCCGCAGGCACTGCAGGCAGAACTTGACGAGACCGAGCGCCAACTCGCCGCGCTGGGGACCGATGACCGGACACTGTTTGCCCACATGGACATCGTCATCGACATCCTGTCGCATGCCGGGCGCCAGATGTGGGCCGAGCCCGTGCAGCTCCACCTCGATCGCATGAACGTTCAGCGTGGCGCGGACGAGGCCACGGTGAGGCAGGTCGATCTGCAGGAACTGCACAATGCGCGCGGCCGTCGCCTGGTGATGTTGCCGCTGGCGATCACCCTCGACGACCTGCCGCATCGCGATGATCTGCTTGCCGCGGCGCAACGAGTGCTTGGCTAGGGATTATGTTCGGCAATGTTTCGCAGAGGGTTTAGACGACATGAACGACAGCTATCTGTTCACCTCGGAGTCTGTCTCCGATGGACACCCCGATAAACTGGCCGACCGCATCTCCGACAGCGTGCTCGACCGCTGCCTGACACTCGACCCCAATGCCAAGGTGGCCTGCGAGACGCTGCTCGCCGACGATCTGGTTGTGGTGGCGGGTGAGTTCAGGTTGGGTCCGCCCGGTGCGTTCGAGCAGGTGCGAGACGGGCTCGATGCCATCGTGCGCCAGGTGCTGCGCGACACCGGCTACAGCGCCGGCTTTCCGGGTATCGATCCGGAGACCTGTGAGGTGCAGAACCGGGTGCACGGCCAGTCGGCGCAGATCGCGAAGGGTGTGGAGCGCGACGATGGTGTCCTGGGCGCCGGCGACCAGGGCCTGATGTTCGGTTATGCCTGTGACGAGACGGCAGAGCTGATGCCGCTACCCATCCAGCTGGCGCATCGGCTCATGCAACGCCAGCACCAGCTGCGCACAGGCGGCGAGCTGATGTGGTTGCGGCCGGACGCCAAGGCGCAGGTGACGGTACGTTACCGTGACGAGCAGCCGGTGGCGGTCGATACCGTGGTGATCTCGACCCAGCTGCAGGGGGAAATCACGGATGCGGACGTCGAGCGCGAGGTGATCACTCGGCTGATCGAGCCGGTGGTGCCCGCGCAGCTGCGCGGTGCCGGTATCCGCTACCTGGTCAATCCGGCCGGGCGATTCGAGATCGGCGGGCCGCACGGTGATACCGGGCTGACCGGACGCAAGATCGTGGTCGACACCTACGGGGGTAGTTGTCCGCACGGCGGTGGTGCGTTCTCCGGCAAGGACCCGACGAAGGTCGATCGCTCGGCCGCCTATGCGGCGCGCTGGGTGGCCAAGAACCTGGTCGCTGCCGGGCTGGTGCGGCGGGTGACCGTGCAGCTGGCATATGCCATCGGACGGCCTGACCCGGTGTCGATCCGGGTGGACGCGCACGGCAGTGCCAAGGTGGACGAGTGGCGCCTGGAGGCGGCGGTGCGCGAGGTGTTCGATCTGACGCCAGCCGGTATCATCCGCGATCTCGGCCTGCGTCGGCCGATCTATGCGGCGACGGCGGCGTTCGGGCACTTCGGGCGTGCGGACCCCGCGTTTACCTGGGAAGGGACGGATCGGGCGGGGGCCCTGCAGCGCGCGGTGGCTTGAGCCGCTCGCAGCCTGCCGGGATGCATGAAAAAGGGGCCGCAGCCCCTTCCTCACAATACCGGCAGCGGCGCCTCAGATGTAATAAGCCTGCAGCGGCGGGAAGCCGTTGAACTCCACCGAGCTGTAGCTGGTGGTGTAGGCTCCGGTGGAGAACCAATAGAGGCGGTCGCCGATCGACAGATTGAGCGGCAGTGGGTACTTGTAATCCTCGTACATGATGTCGGCGCTGTCACAGGTCGGGCCGGCCAGCACACACTCTTCGAGCTCGCCTTTCTTGTCGGTCCACACCGGGAACTTGATTGCTTCGCCGAGCGTCTCGATCAGGCCCTGGAACAGCCCGACGTCCGTGAATACCCAGCGGTTGAGGCCGGTGCGTGACTTGCGTGAGATCAGTACCACCTCGCTGACCAGGATGCCGGCGTTGGAGATCAGCGAACGGCCGGGTTCGAGGATGATCTGCGGCAGATCGTCACCAAAGTCCTCGTGCAGGTAACGTGTGATCTCTTCCGCATAGGTGGAGAGCTCGTTGGTCTTGGTGATGTAGTTGGCCGGGAAACCGCCGCCCATATTGATCATCTTCAGCTCGATGCCGTCTTCTTCGCGCAGGCGCTCGAAGATGACCTTGACCTTGGCGATCGCTGCGTCCCAGGTGCCGATGTCGCGCTGTTGCGAGCCGACGTGGAACGACACCCCGTAGGGTTCCAGGCCCAGTGCGCGGGCCATGATCAGCAGGTCGAGAGCCATGTCGCTCTGGCAGCCGAACTTGCGCGACAGCGGCCAGTCGGCGGTCTGCGTACCCTCGGTGAGGATGCGCACGTAGACGCGTGACCCGGGTGCCGCCTTCGCGATGTTTCGCAGGTCGGCCTCGGAATCGGTGGCGAACATGCGCACACCCTTGTCATAGAAATAGCGGATGTCGCGACTCTTCTTGATCGTGTTGCCGTAGCTGATGCGCTCCGGGCCGACACCCAGCGCCATCACCTTGTCCAGTTCGTAGATTGACGCAATGTCGAAATTGGAGCCCTTGTCGCGCAGCAACGAGAGGATTTCGACCGCCGGGTTGGCTTTGACCGCGTAATAGACGTTGCCGTAGGGAAATGCGCCGACGAGTTCGTCGTATTGCCGGCTTACTGTCGCGGTGTCGACCACCAGCAGCGGCGTGTCTCTGGTGTCGGCGAATGCCTTCAAGCGGTCAAAGGTGGCCTGATCGTAGTAATCGGTGATGACGGGGATCACTGGGCTCGACGCTCCGGGATTCTGGGAAAAAACGTCGAGATCATAGGAGGGTCCGGGCGACATGCCTAGTGCCGTGCGCGAAATAAATCGGCCGGAGTGAGGACCGCCGCGCTTTTCATCCGTGATTGCCGCCCGGTTCTTGACCTACACTCGGGTTATGCGGTCGCCATTCACAGTCGCCCATGGTGACGGTACATCGATCTTTCCCGGTTTGGACGGGTTCGGCCTGGTGCCGGTGCCCGGGTTTTTGCACGGGGTTGTCCACTGTCAAAAATAATCGACAAAACGCTCGCAGGGCCGCCGCTGCGGCCTGTAGCTTGGGTATGAAAAGAGGACAGGACGTCCATTTCGAACAGAGGTCCAGCGCGGCGACCCGATTCAGCCGCGAGCGCATAAGGAGACACAGCATGAGCAAGATCTGGGTGGTTGTTGCGGACGCCAGTCGCGCCCGCATCTTCAGTGCCGCGAAGCCGGCCGACGGGTTGACCGAGATCGAGGCATTCAGCAACCCGGAAGGGCGGTTGCACGAGGGTGATCTGGTCAGTGATCGCGGCGGGCGAATCAGCAATGGCGAGGGTGCGAGGCATGGCTACGGGGCCGGCAACCAGGCAAAGGACGACGTCACCAACCGGTTTGCCGCCGAGGTGTGCAAACGCCTGGAAAAAGGGCG
>JAGRHB010000084.1 GCA_020445245.1 Gammaproteobacteria bacterium | reverse complement strand
GTTGATCCCGGGGGTATCGATCAGGTAGACGTTGCCATCGTGAAACTCGCGCCACTGGCCACTCTGGACGGTCCGGGTCTCGCCGTGAAGCGGGCTGGTGCTGAAGCGCTGTTCACCCAACAGGGCGTTGACCAGTGCCGATTTGCCGACACTGACGCGGCCGAAAACCGCAATGTGGATATGCCCGTGTTCGAGTTTGTCCAGCATTGCCTGGACCTGCTGGTAGTCCTCGGCCAGCAGCGCGCGTATCTCCTGCGGCACGCGCTCATCACTGAGCAGTTCGCGCAGGCTCTCGCGCGCCAGCGAGAGATGGGTGTCACCGGCCGATTCAGTCGCCGTGCCGGTCGTTGCCGATTTGCCTGACAACCACGCGGGCAAGGCCGCGCGCAGACGTGTCCAGATCTTCACCGAGTTTCTCCTCGAACAACTTGGCCGCCTGCCGCGGGTGCAACTCGCCACGTGTCGCCAGCGTGATGCTCAGCGCGCGGCCGAGTGTGCGGAATATGATGCCGTAGGCCAAGGCGTGCAGTGCACCGCCCGCCAGCGTACCGACACCGGGGAAGGCTTTGAGCGCATTGCCGGCCACCGCCAGCAGCAGAGTGTGAGCGCGCCCGGCGTGCTTTTGCACCAGGGTCAACAGCAGCTCGGTGTCGACCCTGCCGACCTTGGTGTCGTAGATCGCCGCGAGCTCGCGCACCAGCTGGGTGCCAAGATACCCCTGGATCAGCAGGTCCGAGCCCGGCGTGATTGCCGCCAATGCCCCGATCACGGCTTTGACGGCATAGCTGTCGATCAGTTCATTGGCCCGGGTCTGGCGTGTTGCGTCAATTGCCTCATCGAGTTTTTCCGAAGCGAGGACAAAGGTCGCACTGTCGCTAAGCCGGTCCAGGATCTGCTGATTGCCATCGATCATTCGTTGCAGGGCGCTGCTGACCGCCTGCACCTGCGGTGCCACGGCGCGGCTCTCCAGCTGTTCGGTGCCGTCGGGCATGTGGCGGACGACCTGGCGTGTGGTCGCCGCCGAGGCCTGCACGAACGCCGTATTTGGGTGAGAATCGAGCAGCCCGCCGAGTCTGGCCGACAGCGCCGCGGTCTCGGCGGTGTTGTAGCGGTCTGTCTTGTTCAGTACCAGGATCAACGGCTTTTGCAGCTGCAGCAGCTCCTTCAGCGCCTGGTGCTGAGAGCGATTGAGGTCGCCATCGCTGACATAGACCACGATATGGGCACGTCGAGCCTCGTCGGCGGCAAGCCGGTCCAGCGTGCCATCCGCCTCGGCGGTTCCCGGCATGTCTGTCAGCAGCAGGCTGTCACCGCCGGGACTGTGCCAGGTATAGCGGGTCAGCTCTCGCGTGGTCCCGCCGCGCACGTCACTCGTGATTTCGGCCTGCGGCAGCAGTGCCTGTGCCAATGCCGATTTGCCGCTGGATATCTCGCCAAACAGCGCCACATGGATCTCTGCGTGTTCACGCCGTCGCTGCCTCTCCGCCAGCTCGCGGTGCACCGCGGTCGTGTCGGCACCCAGCGCCTCCGCCTTGTCGATGGCCGCTGTCACCTGCTCGGCGGTGATCGGGGACTGGTCGTGACGCGCGTGCCGCGCCGCAACACGCGGGCGCAGGACCCGCCACAGCACCCAACCGAGCAGCAGACCGGCGACGGCGAGCAGGCCCCACCAGCCATAGCGCAGCCATGCCGGCACCTCGGCCAGGCGTGCCTGGATGTTCAGCGTGGCCTCGCTGATCGTCAGCACCAGCAGCAATGCCGCCAGGCTGAGGACCAGTACGGCCAGGGCGACGAGGACGCGCGCGCTACGTGGCAGGTTCATGTGATGTCCCCGCGATGAGGCGCTGCCCCATGGGACTTGGACGAATTCAGGCGGGTGTATAGATGGACCTTGCGGGCGACGCGACTTTGCCCTGCCGTTTCAGGTAGGCGAGGGTCTGCGCCAGGTTGTTGGCGACGACGCCGCGACCTTCCAGCTCATCCTTGATTTCCCTGGTCGATATCTTCTTGGCCTTGGTTACGATCTCCAGCACATGGTCGGTGACATTGCCGCCCGCCGACCCACGTCGTTTTGCACGGCCGCCACGGCCACCGAGGCTGCGGATCTCAGCATCGATCTCAGCGAGCTCCCGGCGATGGCGCGCCAGCAGTTCGCGTTTGGTGGCACGCAGCGCGTCTATGCGTGCGCGGGTGGCCTCTTTGGCCTCAGCTGCTTCCTGTTCCTCGCGTGCGCGTGCGAGCTCGTACAGTTCGTCGGAGGTCAGTTCCGACAGGTTTTTCTTTGCCATCAAGCCAACTCCAAATGGAAACGTGAGTGCCTCATTTTACAGAGGTATATAGTAAAATCGCCTAACGCCGCAAAATATAACGATGACTGATCTATTTTGCAATAAGCGTAGTCATGGAACATATTGCGTTGCGGATACTATTTCATCTATCAGCAGTATCCGGAGAGACTGTCGGCATACTCGTGGCTGAAAACTCTTCTATTGACAGGGTGTCCTGCAGTCGTCGGTCCCAAGGTGATAGGGTGTCACTGTAGAACGATCGCTTGCTGAAGGTATTCAATAAATCATAGTGACTGACGATTTCCTTCAGCTGGTAGTAGGCGGAAGGGAGTAGCAGGGCCACGACAAATACGATACTGGCTGCGGTGTTGCCATGATGAAGTCGTACCAGGAACCAGGCCATGGCCCATGGAAGGAGTATGAAACTCCAGGCCAATCCGACGATGAAGCCGGGTAGTGGCGAGGTAAAGAAATAGTCTGCAAACGGGATCATCAGATCGAGAACGAGCGCGGTTGTCAGCAACAGGCTGACGAAGCTCAGCGATGAGGGAAGATCCCAGCGGTGTGATGTGATCCTGTTGATTATCAGCAACGAGACCGCAAGTCCGAGTACGACCATCATGATGGTGGCCTGGTCGCGCCAGAACGACTCCCAGGTCAATGTCAGCGGAGTCGATAGATAGTTGTCGAAGGCACTGATCAGCGTCAGCAGGGCAAACAGCAGCAGTGCCCATCCCCAGTGTCCGAACATGCAGGCGCTGCCGCCGTGGCAGCTGATCATGCGCGTCGGTGCCACAATGTGCGCCAAATCGAGAATGCGGATGTGCGTACGACCGGCATCGAAGCCCAATGGCAGCCGGTCGACTGTGATTGGATCCTCGATGCGTCTGCCGCCTATGCGGATACCATTTTCGTCGGCCAGTGACTTTAAGGTGAAACTGCCGTTGTCGTTGCAGTGCAGGATGCAGTGATAAGGCGAAACCGATGGATCCGCAAGAATGATGTCGTTGTCGAGTGCCCTGCCGAGTCGGAGCGACGGCGTGTCGATCCTGTGATACTGGGCACCATGCCGACTTTGAATCTCTACGATCAGGGAAGCCATTGCAGGCCCTCGAGCATGCGTACGATCAGGCGGCCCGCAGCACCGAAATCCGTACCCGACAGATCGAGGTTGAAAATAAACCCCTGGCGGTCGTGTCCAACCATCGCTGCACTGAACAACAGGTCACTTAGACCGGGGTAGTTCTTGTAGCCGCGCGCACAGACCGTGGTTTTGAATGTCTGTCCGCCCAGGTCGACGAATTGCGTATCGCAGCGGAATCTTTCGACGTCGTCTTTGTCTGCCTTACTGCTGAACTGGCTGTTGTTGAGCGCCTGGTACAGGCGATAGAAGCGCAGCGGCTCGAGGTGGTCGGATTCGATCCACAGGTACTCGTAAAGTATCTTTCCGACTTCCAGTGTGTCGGAGAGATAGATATCGTTTTCGTTCTTGCAGCTGATGCTGAAACGCCGGTAAAGGTGTTCGTCTTTCGGCTTGGGACTCGCGTCCCAGCAGCGGACGGTCGGTGAGATGGCGCCGGGCACGCGCATCCGACGCAGGTTGGTCGACGGCCAGGCGCCATCGATCATGCCTTGCAGGTATCGGATCTGGTATTCACGGATCTGCTGTGTGATCACCTGGCGGAAGTCTTCTGCCGGTACCACAGTTGCCGCACTCAGTGACTGCAGGTAGCGGGTCGGCACGATAAAGCTGATGTCATTGCGTGCTGTCGACACGTTGATTCCGACCACGGTGCCGCGGTCGTCGAATGTGGGGCCTCCACTCATCCCGGCATTCAGGCTGCCGGAGAACAGGATGCGGCTGTCATCCGTCTGGCTCAGGACGCCGCCGTTGGTGCCTGCGGCGATGGTCAGCCCGAGATCCAGTGGATTGCCCATTGCGTAAAGGGCTGCCCCCTTTGGTGGTGGTTCACCGACCTGCAGCGGGTCACCAAAGGGGGCGTCGGCCTCTACCAGGGCCAGGTCATGCACCGCGTCCACGGCGACCAGGCGCAATGGGCCTTCGGCGCCATCTGACGCGACGAATCGCAGTTCGTAGCGATCCGGCTTTTCGATGAATTGACTGACGACGTGGTAGTTGGTCGCAAGGTGCTGCGGCCGATCGAAAATGAAACCAGACCCGATGCTGCTCTTCTTGCCGGTGTCGCGATTGATCACGTGGATCTGGTAAACCGCCTGCTCGTTGCGCTCGAATATTGCCTGCGAGTCCAACGCGATAACCGGTGCCGCCGCCACGCAGAGCAGGATCAGCAGAGCCGTAAGACGTAGTGCGATGACGTCCGGATACCTGACGCGTATTGCCGCTCCCGGGTACCGGCTGCGCGACTGAAACAGGGGCGGGTTCTCAGGCGGCGATGCCATGGTTCGTACCGAGATAGTCGAGAACGGCGTTGCGGTCACCTCTGAACACGATACGTTCGGCCTTGCTCGCCAGTTGATATTCATACATACCGTCGTAGTACTCGCGCAGCAGGAACGCGATCCACTCCGCATGTCCCGACGCGTCGCCGCTCGCGGCGTGGCGCGTGATCGCATCATCGAGCATCCGGCTGACCAGGGCGTGTCGATCCCCCCCGAGCCGACGCCGGATCCGCTGCATGCTGTCCCGCAGATAGGTGGACCATGCGGAAAATCCCTCGTCTGCGCCGTATAACGCCGTAAACTCAGCCAGCGCGTCGTGCACATATTCCTGCAGGGTGATCGCGATTCGCTCCTCGTCACTGGCTTCGAGCAGGACCAGCGGTGCGTGTTGAAGGTGCTCGTAGAAGGCACCGGGAATATGGCGGCCCCCGATATTTCGGCTCTCGTCCTCGACCAGGAAAGGTCGATTGCCGGCCGCCACATGTTTCAGCAGCGCAATCGACAACGCGTTCTCGAAATCGATTTGCGATGGCTGTGGTTGTGGATGATTGCCGAACGCCGAGCCGCGGTGGTTGGCCAGTGCCTCGAGATCGATCTGTGAACGGCATTGGGCAAGCAGGCGGGTCTTGCCCACGCCGGTGCGCCCGCCGATCACTACCGGCCGGCACGCCTCGCCGTTCACTGCGAGCTGATCGATAAGGAAGCGCCGCATCGCTTTGTAGCCGCCGCGCACCCTGGGACACGCAAGGCCGGCCACATCCAGCAGCCAACGCTGGCTGATCTGCGAGCGCATGCCGCCGCGGAAGCAGTACAACACCGCGTCCGGGTGGCGTGCGAGAAACTGCTGCCATTGCGTGATGCGTTGTTGGCGCAATTCGCCGCTGACCAGGCGCTCGCCCAGCGCTATGGCGCTGTCCTGTCCGTCTTCTTTATAGGTGATGCCAATCCGGTGGCGTTCGGCGTCATCGATCAGAGGCAGATTGTGCGCGCCGGGAAAGGCACCCTCGGCGAATTCGACCGGTGCGCGCACATCCAGCAGCGGCACATCGTTGAGGAACAATGTGCGCAGGTCGTCGATTTCCTTCAGGTCGGAAGCAGGCATCTGGTGCTTTGGCTTGGGTGCTCGTGTCCACGGGGAGGCCGGTTCGCGGTGCGCGAAACCCTTCGTCAGCGACAACCCCGGGACGGCTGTCAAACCGCTAATATAGCGCGATGCACGGCCCGGTTGGAGTCACCATCCGGGTAGTTGGTCTGCGGGGTGATCGGCAATTGGATTTCCAGAGGCGGTTCGGTGGAATTGAGCGACTCTACGGCGGGCAGGGGCTGGCGCGGCTGGCGGCGTCCCGCGTATGCGTGGTGGGTGTCGGCGGTGTTGGCTCGTGGGTCGTGGAGGCGCTGGCGCGCAGCGCGGTTGGCGCGATGACGCTGGTCGATATGGATCATGTCGCGGAATCCAACGTCAATCGCCAGCTGCCGGCAATCGAATCAGACCTGGGTCGGGCGAAGGTCGTTGCGTTGCGCGAACGGGTTGCGCTGATCAACCCGAGGTGCCGGGTCGACACTCTCGAAGAATTCGTCAGCGTGGACAATATCGCGGCACTGATCGACGCCGAGCATGCCTGGGTGATCGATTGCATCGACAGCTTCCGGGTCAAGGCGGCGATGATCGCGTTCTGCCGGCGCCGCGGGCAGGCGATCATCACGGTCGGCGGTGCTGGCGGGCAACGCGACCCGACGCGTGTGCGGGTCAGCGACTTGCGCCGCACGGAGCAGGATCCGCTGCTGGCGCGCACGCGCAAATTGTTGCGTCAGGACTATGGCTTTCCGGTCAACCCCAAGCGCCGTTTCCAGGTCCCCAGCGTGTGGTCCGACGAGCCGCAGCTGGTACCGCCCGGCAGCTGCGATCCGCTGCCGTCGGGCTCACTGAACTGTGGCGGATACGGCGCATGTATGCCGGTAACCGCCAGCTTCGGCATGGCGGCGGCTGGGTATGTGATCGACCGCCTGGCAAGCGCCCGGGGCAGCGATCGCGTCTGATCAACGGACGGCGGCAGTTTGCTCCTGTTCGAGTCCGCCATAGGCCTCGATGACTGCTGGGATGAAACGCGCCAGCTCCATGCCCATCAACGCGAAGTCGGCGTCAAAACGCGCCAGGGCGTCATCGGCGTCGACTTCGGCGGCCTCCTGCATGATCAGGTCAAGAAAGCGCAGGCGCCGGATGCCGAGATCGTCGCACAGGATGCAGCCGATGCGCTCCTGCCACTCCACGGCCAGTTTGCCGGCCTGCATGCCGGCGTCGAGGTGTGACTTCACCTCGGCGCTGCCGAGGTCGATGCGTTTGCCGCGCATCACGCCGCCCTTGTCGACAGGCTCCCTGAGTTCACATTCGTCGCCAAGCTCGAAGCCCTCCGCCGGTGCGGTCTCCAGCCAGTGCGTCAACACGGCAGCCGGTGCGTGGTCGACGGCCAGCGGCCTGACCCTCAGGCTGCCGAGTGTTTCGCGCAGCATGCCCAGCAGTTCCTCGGCCTTCTTCGCAGTGCCGCTGTCCACCACCACCCAGCCGGCCTGTGGGTCGACATAGGCGTATTGATGGCTGCTGCGGGTAAACGCACGTGGCAGCAGGTCCGTGATGACCTCGTCCTTGATGCGTTGCTTTTCCTTGCGGCCGACCGGGCGTGATTCGGCGAGCCCGATCGCCTCGGCCTTTTCCTCGACCTGCTCACGCACCACCGCGGCAGGCAGTATGCGGTCCTCGCGACGCAGACAGACCATCATCCGTCCGTTGCCCGCGTGTACCAATTGGGTGGATTCGCGGCCGGCCGGCGCGGCCCAGCCCATGCTGTGTGTATCCAGCCCGGCACAGGGCTTGAAGCTCTTTTCTTCGAGTGCGGTATGCA